>JBBRKB010000130.1:0-9545 GCA_038218385.1 Cytophagales bacterium
TTATATAACCGAAGATAGTGATCTAAGTTGGCTACCAGGGTTGCGAGATTGTTGCGCAAGCTATCGTCACTGCCTTCAAAATGCCGGAACAGATTCAACTGTTTAATGTAATAGAATATGTATCCGGAAAATAAAACCAGAAAGGAAATAAATGACCATTTCAAGGCACCGTTGGGCAACTTCAATGCGTAATACAAAAGAATGAAGAAGCCAATAGCGGTAAAGATCAATTCGGCCCAAAGGCTTCGCTTTAGTTTATCAATAATAGAATGGCTCTTGCCCTTGAGCATAGCGGCAATTTCACCTTCCAGCTTGGGTTGAAAGCCATCGCGATTTTTCCAAATGTTTTTTAACTCATCAAGCTCCATATTCTGTTGCCATAAGTTTTCGTAGCCTTTCACGTATTCGGTTCATCCGCACACGTACATTGTTTTGTGTTATGCCGATGGTGTCAGCAATTTCCTCATAGGGTACTTCGTCAAGCGCCATCATAATCATGGCGCGGTCAATTTCAGCAAGTTGTCTGATAGCCGCCTGTAGCCTGTTGAATTCTTCTTCAGGGTCTTTGCCATCATTTTCATCCGAGAGGTTTAGGTGACGTTCGTGGATGTCTTCTGTATCCAGTTTTCGCTTTTTCTTACGCAATCCTGAAATAGCAGTGTTGAGTGCTATCCGATACATCCACGTGGTGATCTTGGCTTCGCCCCGAAACGTGTGAAACGATTTCCAGAGTTGTAGCACAATTTCCTGAAAGAGATCATTACGCGCTTCCTGATCATGCTCATACATGAGGGAAACTTTATGAATGAGTCCCTGATGGTCATTTATCAGCTTAATAAATTTTTTTTCGTCTTCGCTCACCAACTAAGAAAGGCGTTTGGTTTATGTGTCGATAATAAGGAGCGGAAATTACAAGAGAAAATTTTAAAGCGACAAGTTTTAGGAGGGCTGATAGCTTCTGGCCAGGGTCTGCTGAAAAGGAAAAATTTAATCAGGTGACTCCTCCGGAGTCGAGGTTGTGACTAACTTTTTTCTATAAACAGGAAACTCCTCCGGAGTTATGGATAGGTAGCTTACTTCTTTTCAGAAATTTTCTCCAGATCGAAAAGATCGAGCAATAGTTCAGAAAGTGTTTCAGCATCTCCGCGGCGGCAAGCAGCTTTCAATTGAAGTACAGGATACTTTAGGATTTTTTGCATCAAAGCCCTGCTCATTTCATCTAGCTTTGCAGCCTCTTGCACATCGGCATTTTTAATAAAGCGAGCCAATTCTTCTTTGCGTATATGTTCGAGCGCAGTTTTTATCCTTTGAATGGTGGGTGATAAAATCATTTCACGTGACCAGTCATTAAATTCATCAATGGCTTCACCAATGATCACCTCTACTTGCGGAATGGATGCCTTTCTTTTTTGAAGGGCTTCATTGGTTTTGTTCTGAAGGTCGTCCAGGTTATAAACTTCTACACCGGCAATACTGTCCAATGCAGGATCAATGCTGCGTGGCATGGAAAGGTCTATGAAATATTTATGCGAATGGATTTTAACACCAATTAGACTATCTGTTGTTAGCAAAGGTTGTTGACCTGACACAGAGCTAATGATCACGTGTGCCCTATTCAACTCATCACGCAAGGTATCCAATCCACCGAAGTCAAGGTTCGCTTCTGCGGCAAGGGATTCAGCTTTGGCAATAGTCCTGTTTAAAATAACCACATTATCCAGGCCGGTGTTCACAAGATTGCGCACCACATCCTGTCCTATCTCTCCAACACCCAGCACTAATATCCGCGGGTTTTTGATTCCTGTTGTTAACTCTTCCGCCAATTCTTTGGCAGCATAGGATATGGATGCGGCACCGTCACGAAATGAAGTTTCCTGTACAACACGTTTATTGACAAAGAAAACGGTATGCATTAACCGGTGTAAAAAAGGTCCGGCCATGGCTTCATCAGCAGTCCATTGATAGGCGTTTTTAACCTGACCAGATATCTGAAGGTCACCGATTACTTGCGCATCGAGACCAACTGAAACTTCGAATAAATGTTGTATGGCTTCCTTGTGGCCAAGGGCTTGAAAATGATTTTCGAATCCGGGAGCAAGATTTCTTTCCAGCCGAAGTCCTTTGAAGAAACTCTCAGATAGGTCTTGTTCGGCTGAATAATAAATTTCGGTACGGTTACAAGTTGAAATTACCAATACATCTGTAGCCGGTGTGTATTCTTTGGCAAATTGAAGAAGCCGCTTTACACCCATTTCATTGAGCGCAACTTGCTCCCTGATAGCCACAGGGGCGGTTTTGTACGTGAGAATTAAGGCTTTAAAAGTTTCCTGCATAGGTATACGCCCCCAAAAGTAAAGTCCATTTAAATTATATCGGTGATAAAAGTCATAAGTCTTTTAATTTAGAATCATTTTAAATAAAAACGCACTATTTTATTTACCGTTTCAAAACCGCCATACGGGAGAAGACGCCATTTGGAAATGGTATTCTATCTTGAAACTTTGCAAATTTCAAGATATTATAAACTTATGATGAAGGCGATCAGAAAGTGGATTCGTTTATTTTTTGGATTCTCCCGTGCGGAAAGCAACGGATTTATTCTACTTATTCCGCTGTTGGTTCTCGTCCTTTTTTCAGAACCCATCTATCGTTCGCTGACGCACAGCCAGCCCGATGATTTTACAACCGAAAAAGAAACACTGGATAGCCTGGCAGAAATACTTACCGAGCGACAGGCACAGAAGGTTATGGAACCAAGCGCGCGCGAAATGCATTTGTATACATTTGATCCCAATAAAGCAGAGATAGAAGAATTGAAAACACTAGGGTTTAGCCATCAGGTGGCCACAAGGATGGTTCATTACAGGGAAAAAGGTGGCACATTTAAGGTAAAAAAAGACGTGCTTAAAATGTATGGGATGGACTCATCGTTTTATTCCATGCTTGCTCCCTACATCAATCTTCCCGAATCAATTGTCCCAGATACAAAGAAGAAGAATTTTTTTGCTGTTGCTGATCCTAAAAAAATAAAGGCATCTTTTGAATTGAATCAAGCAGACACCGTTCAACTAAAATCAATATACGGAATAGGTTCTGTTTTGGCATTAAGGATTACGAGCTTTCGCGAAAGATTGGGTGGGCTCGTGTCCCCTGGTCAATTGTACGAAGTGTACGGTTTGGACTCGGTGACGATAGAAAAATTGTTAGCGAGGGCCTATTTCAATACTGATTTTGAGCCGAACCGCATCAACATTAATACGTGCACCGAAAAAGAGCTATCAGCGCATCCCTATATTTCAAAATCCATAGCGAAGGCCGTTGTCGCTTACCGATTTCAGCATGGTGATTTTGCCAATGTTGAAGATATTCGCCAGATCAAACTAATCGATGCGGCCACCTATTTGAAGCTATCTCCTTATTTAACAACCCAAACAAAAGTGAATATCAGAGAGGAGAATACCCTTGAATAAAAACATCTTACATACCTACCAGAACCGTCTGACTAATTTATCGGGAAACAATCGGTCTATTTTGCTGTTGCGTTTGCTCGCAGAACAAATGATAGATGTGCATGAATTGAATTTCCTTTCTGCAGGAAACTCTTTTGCTATCATTGAATCGATGATGGCAGGCAAAGCCAAAAAGATTTGTCAGGTTTTAGATAGCAGAGTGGAGGCTAACAACCTTGTGAGCCGAAAATTAAAACGACTTCAGCGCATCGACAATTTTATTTTTGAAGAGCGCGGATCAAATGACCTTCACATCGGCTGGCCTTTCATTAGGGGAAAATTTTCTGATGGCACATTGGTGCGTGCACCTTTGCTTTACTTTCCGGTATCGCTCACCATCATGAACAATGACTGGGTACTTCAATTACGAGAAGATGCCGGCATTGCATTCAACAAATCATTTTTGCTTGCCTATTCTTTTTTTAATAAAGTAGAATTGAATGGCGAACTTTTGGATACTGGCTTTGATGACTTTAGCAGTGATAGCACCGAATGGCGTACACAGTTGTATGAATTGGTGAAGGAAAAAATTGAAATCAATTTTAATCCAGACACGTTTCGCGATGAGCTTACCGTCTTTGAAGATTTTAAAAAGAATGATTTCGATCAAAAATATAAGAACGGTGAAATGCGTTTGTTCCCCGAAGCTGTGTTGGGAATATTTCCTCAGGCCGGATCGCAGTTAGTTCCTGATTACGCACACCTCATAGAAGCTGGTAATTTTGATAACCTTGAAGATTTTTTTCTTTCGAAACGATCTACTGAAAGTGAATCCGTTGTGGTAAAGGAAGAAACATTGTACACACCCTTTCCCTTGGATGCCTGGCAGGAGAATGCCATTAAATGTATAAAGAAAGGTGACTCTATTGTGGTGCAAGGCCCACCAGGCACTGGCAAGAGTCAATTAATTTGCAACCTTATAGCGGATGCTATTGCGACAGGAAAACGCACGTTGCTGGTGTGTCAGAAGCGCGCAGCATTAGACGTTGTGTATAAACGTTTACAGGAAATCGAGCTCGGTGATTTCCTGGGTCTTGTCCATGACTTTCGAAATGACAGAAAAGAAATTTACGACAAAATTGGCAGGCAAATTGAAAAGATTGAAGATTTCAAAGCGCGCAATAGAAGCGTTGACATTATTCAGACAGAGCGTAAATTTTTTCAAACATCAAGGGCCATTGACCTCATCGCTGAAGAACTTGATGAGTTTAGAAACACATTGTTTGACGATAATGAATGTGGTAAATCAGTAAAGGAGCTGTACTTACAATCCGACCCAAACGGTGAGGCCGTAAACCTGAAGCAAGAATTCCAGCACTTCAACTACACTACGCTTGATGTGTTCATACGAACATTAAACCGTTTTGTAGACTACGCCAAAACATTTGAGCAGGAAGATTATCTATGGAAGGTCAGGCGTTCATTCGCATCCTTATCCTTGTCGGATATGAAGAATATCCTTGGAACCATTGAAGAAATAACGCCGTTTCAAAATTCGCTTACAGCAGATGTAAATAAGTTGTTACCGTTGCAACTTACCCTTGACGATTACCAAACATTTCTCGCCAGGGAAGAAGAAGTACTTGGCATGGTAAGCGTGTTAAAGGATGATACCACATACGCCTATTTTGTGTTGATGCTGGCAGAGAAAAATGAAGAGACCAGCTTGCTTTGGCTTTCCAACATGGAGCGTGTGCTGATGAATTGTTTTGATGATGAAGGACCTGAGACCACACTGGCATCCGATCAGTTGGGCAAATTGCAACTCGCATTAAAGCAACGCATGGCGGCTCGGCGCAGCTTGGTGAAACGCATTCGCTGGGAGTTTTTTTCGGAACATAATTTTTGGATCAAGCGCGTGTTGGTTGCCAATGATCTTCCGTACAACAAACAAGGCCTTCGTCAATTAGAGCAAAAGCTCGATACGCGCCTTAACCTGGAGCATCACATTAGCGCCCTTAAAGAAAAAAACTGGCTGGTAGATATTCCCGAAGTGTATACGGTAAAGGCATTCAAAAAATGGTTCGACCGGTATAAGCTGGCGCTACGTGCAAAAGTTGTTTTTAATTCCCTTCGTGAAGTGAAGAGTAGCATTAGCCCGCAGAAGTACACCCGAATGGAGTTTTCAAAACTTTTTCATCAACTCCTTTCCATTGCGGCAACTGTGCCTCCGAAAAAATCGGGCTGGTTGCATTACCTCACACCGCTACAAATTCGCGACATTAATCTTAATCCAACGAAGGCAAGTGACTATGGTAAGATTCTAAAAAATGATTTTGATAACCTGAGCGAGTTTGATAAACTGAAGTCACAGCTGACAGATGACGAAGGTAATGTGATTTCGAAACTTCACGATCAGGTGGGTGACTGGGATAAAATTAAAATTCATTCCCTATTCACCAACAGTCTGGCGCTTGCGTGGATAGACTACATCGAGACAAAGCATCCGATTCTTCGCATCATCTCGTCTAACCGGATGGAAGAATTGCAGACGGAGTTGCAGCAGTTGGTGCGGGATAAAAAGGAATTGAGTAGGGAAATACTTTTGGTACGGGCACGTGAAAAAATATATGATGACATTGAATACAACCGGCTCAACAACCGTGTAACCTATCGTGACTTGCAACATCAGGTAACGAAAAAGAAAAAGATTTGGCCGCTGCGAAAAGTCGTTACTGAATTTAAAGAAGAAATTTTCAAAATCCTTCCCTGCTGGATGGGGTCACCTGAAAGTGTGTCCGCTATTTTCCCCATGCATGAGATATTCGATCTGGTGATCTTTGATGAAGCGTCTCAATGTTTTGCTGAGCGCGGTCTTCCAGCCATGTATAGAGGTAAACAGCTTTTAATTGCGGGAGATGACAAGCAGTTGCAGCCTTTCGAAATGTATCAGGTGCGATGGGATGAAGACAATGATGAAGCCGATAGTGAAGTTGACTCCTTGCTCGACCTTTCAAAACGCTATATTTCATCTACCCATTTGCGCGGCCATTACCGAAGTCAATCCCCTGCCTTGATCGATTTTTCCAATCGGGTTTTTTACAATGGAAGACTTCAATTGTTGCCTGATAAAAACGTAATGGAGAAGAAAGAACCTCCTATTGAGTTTCTTAAAGTAAACGGCGTGTGGGATCAGCATACCAATGCCGAAGAAGCCGGCTGTGTTGTTGAAAAAGTATTTTGGTACCTTGATCATTATCCTGAAAAGCAATTGGGCATTGTAACGTTCAATGCCCCACAGCAAATGTTGATTATGGATTTGCTGGAAGAGCGTGCGGTAAAGGAAGGTATCAAACTTCCATCGTCTCTTATTGTAAAGAATATTGAGAATGTTCAAGGTGATGAAAAAGACATTATCATTTTTTCTATTGGGTATGCGCCCGATAAAACCGGAAAAATGATCATGCAGTTTGGAAGCCTCACGCAGGCCGGTGGCGAGAACCGCCTTAATGTTGCTATTACACGGGCGCGTGAAAAAATCGTGATCATAAGCAGCATCGATCCGGATCAACTAACGGTGGAGGACAGCAAGAATGAAGGCCCGAAGCTGTTGAAGCAATACCTCGCGTATGCCCAGGAAGTTCAGATGGGAAATTTCGCGCCTCAGGTTTATATCCAGGAGCGGAAAAATTCCTCGTGGTATTTAAAAACGAAACTACATGACTACGTCCGAACAGTTTTTCCGAACTCGGTAATGACACTTGATTCATTACCGTATTCAGATGCTGACCTGCAAGAAGGTAATAAATACCTAGGATTGATCCTCACGGATGATGACAGGTTCTTCTCTTCCCTGTCGGCAAAAGATTTTCATGCGTATGGCATCAATGAAATAAACCGAAAGCATTGGGAGTACCGGATTATTTTCAGTCGCAATTTTTGGTTGGAGCGAGACAAGATTGAGAGCGCATTGAAGCGGATGATTGGATCGCAGATATCCTAAGGATAGGCGGCATTGTGCTTAGATTGGCAATGCAAATCTATTTTAAGGTATGAGTTTAAAAATTTGTTCAAGCTCCTTAGAAGTAATTGTGCTTTTTTTAGACTTGTCGTATGTAGAGGTAAGGTAAACAGTAGTATCGATAACTTTTGTATACGTGATAATCCTTGCTCCGCCTGATTTTCCTTTTCCTTTTGATGCGATAGCGAGACGAATTTTATAAAAACCATTGCCCAGCGCCTTTCCCTCTTCAGGATTATTTGAAATAGTTTTGTTAAGTCATTTTTAAGGGAAGGAATTTTTTGGCCATCCTTTTCACTTGTTTGTCAAAAAGAGGAATAGTAGAAATTCTATAACTCATCCAACAACGCCTTAGCTGGGTGGGCTTTCAATTTTCCTTGCTGACCAGTTTAAGTTCTTGAACGGCCTCTTTAAGTTCTTTTAAGATTTGTTCTTTGGTAGGCTCTTCGTATTCCAGAGCTTCCAAATTCCGATATTGTTTTTTGAGTCGATTCCAATCTTTGATAGGTCTGTAAATGCCCGTTGCTTTACCTGTGCTATCCTGTATGAGCTGCAGTTTCATGTTTAAATCATTTAAGTTACTTGCTTTAAAACACCACTTTTGAAGGTAAGCATTATTCGTGTCTCAATTATTGAAAACAAATTTAGGCAAATATAAAGCATCAAAAAACAGGTAGGCATGGACTGTTTATCTGGAGGTATTTTGCTTACAACATAAAAAAAACGCTGCCCTCAGTTTCCTAAAGGCAGCGTTTTCAATCATTAATGTAAGGTAATTATATCTTAACAGATTTCACCGTTTTGATAATTCTTGCGGCAACCTTGTAAGGATCAGCGGCAGAGTTTGGTCTTCTGTCTTCCAAATATCCATTCCATCCTTTATCCACTGTGTAAAGTGGAATGCGGATAGAAGCACCACGGTCAGAAACTCCGTAGCTGAAGTCGTTGATGGAAGCGGTTTCGTGCTTACCTGTCAAGCGGAGGTGATTGTCGGCACCGTATACTTCGATATGTTCTTTTACAACTGGGCGGAACGCCTCACAAATTTTTGTGTAGATGTCTTTACTTCCGCAGGTACGCAACGTCTCGTTAGAGAAGTTGGCGTGCATGCCAGAACCATTCCAATCTAAGCTTCCGAGAGGTTTGCAATGCCAGTTAACAGAGATACCGTATTTTTCACCGGCGCGCTCCATCAGGTAACGTGCTACCCAGATTTGATCGCCTGCAGATTTTGCACCTTTAGCAAAAATCTGAAACTCCCACTGGCCAGCAGCAACCTCTGCATTGATACCTTCAACGTTAAGGCCTGCTTCGAGACACTGGTCAAGATGCTCTTCAATAATTTCCCTTCCGTACGCATTTTGTGCACCTACTGAGCAATAGTAAGGACCTTGTGGCGCGGGAAATCCGCTTGCCGGGAAGCCAAGGGGTTTGTTGGTTTCAGGGTTCCACAAGAAATACTCTTGCTCGAAACCGAACCAGAAATCATCGTCATCGTCTCCAATGGTAGCACGACCATTAGAAGGGTGAGGAGTACCGTCTGAACTAAGAACTTCTGTCATGACAAGGAATGCATCCTTACGTGCAGGATCTGCGAAAATCGCTACGGGTTTTATTAAACAATCGGATGATCCTCCTGGCGCCTGTTCAGTAGAACTTCCATCAAAAGACCACATGGGGCAGTCTTCCAATTTGCCACTAAAATTCGATACGATTTTTGTCTTGCTACGAAGACTTTGTGTGGGTTTGTACCCATCTAGCCAGATGTACTCAAGCTTAGTTTTTGCCATATTCAATGGTAAATTAAATTGTTGAACATTTATTGATAAACCTTTACCCGCCAATATAGAGGGTAAAGGTTTATCAAGGAATTAAATTTTAGATAATTTATTTTTAACGGGTCTTAATTTAGAATTTGTAAACGGCAGCGAGGTTAAGCGTTGGTAAAATCTTGGTGCCATCACCCGAGTCTTTCAGGGTGAAGCTATCATCTTCAGAAGCAATATCTACACGCACCTCAGGAATGATCATCAAGTTGCCAACTGCAATATTTGCAGATAAGGTGAGATCAATTA
>JBBRKB010000131.1:0-9527 GCA_038218385.1 Cytophagales bacterium
TTCCATCAGGTGTTAAAGGATTGGAGATCGCACAAAGTATTAGTGAATGACTGGCGCGTGAGGCATTGGGTATTGAGGTAAACGGAGAAGTTTGGGATTTGTCGCGCCCCATCACATCTGATGCAAGCATTAAATTATTAACATGGAATGATAAAGAAGGGAAGACAACCTTTTGGCATTCGTCAGCCCATTTGATGGCCGAAGCCCTTGAAGCCTTATACCCCGATGTTAAATTTGGAATTGGCCCTGCTATTGAAAGTGGTTTTTACTACGATATAGATTTGAATGGTCGGCCATTTGGTGATGAGGACTTGGTTGCCATTGAGAAAAAGATGGTGGAGTTGGCCAGGCAATCAAACCATTTCCTCCGTGAGGAAGTAAGTAAAGCAGATGCCTTAAAATATTTCACTGATAAAAATGATCCTTATAAAATCGAACTTATTCAGGATTTAGCCGATGGCACTATTACATTCTACAAGCAGGGCAATTTTACCGATCTCTGCCGCGGCCCGCACATTCCATCAACATCCTTTATAAAAGCTGTTAAGCTTTTAAATGTTGCCGGTGCATACTGGCGCGGGAATGAAAAAAACAAAATGCTTACGCGCATTTATGGAATCACTTTTCCAAAGCAAAAAGAATTGGAGGAATACCTCCACATGTTGGAAGAGTCAAAGAAACGTGATCACCGGAAGTTAGGGAAGGAACTTGAATTGTTTGGCTTCTCAGATAAAGTAGGGCAGGGGTTGCCTTTATGGTTGCCAAAGGGTACCATTTTGCGTGAACGTTTAGAGCAGTTTCTTCGGCGGGCACAGGTGAAGGCAGGATATGACCCTGTGGTTACACCTCATATTGGAAGCAAGTCTTTGTATGTAACTTCTGGCCACTATGAAAAATACGGAAAGGATTCTTTCCAGCCCATCCGTACGCCGGATGAAAATGAAGAGTTCTTGCTTAAGCCTATGAACTGTCCTCACCATTGTGAGATATACAAACTTAAACCGCATTCCTACAAAGATTTGCCAATACGTTACGCTGAGTTTGGTACAGTGTATAGGTATGAACAAAGTGGTGAGCTGCATGGCTTGACGCGAGTACGAGGATTTACGCAAGATGATGCCCACATCTTTTGTATGCCGGAGCAGGTTAAAGATGAGTTTGTTAAAGTGATAGAACTCGTACTCTATGTATTCGAGTCGCTTGGTTTTAACAACTATACCGCGCAGGTTTCGTTGCCCGATCCAGACAACAAAGCAAAGTATATTGGGGAAGATGAACAGTGGGAAATAGCAGGTCGGCAAATTCAGGAAGCTGCAGATGAGTGTGGTTTAAAAACTATTGCTGTTAAAGGTGAAGCAGCCTTCTACGGTCCGAAGCTTGACTTCATGGTGAAAGATGCGCTAAATCGTAGTTGGCAATTAGGAACGATCCAGGTTGACTATCAATTACCGCAGCGATTTGAATTAGAATATATTGGTTCAGACAACCAGCGCCATCGACCTGTAATGATCCACCGTGCGCCGTTCGGCTCACTCGAACGTTTTGTTGCTGTGCTTATTGAACATTGTGGCGGCAATTTTCCGTTGTGGCTCAGCCCCGATCAGATTACGGTATTACCTATCTCGGATCGCTTTAATGATTATGCAAAACTTGTATACGACAAGCTTAAGAATCAAGATATCAGAGGGTTATTGGATTTGCGTGATGAAAAGATTGGCCGGAAGATTAGGGATGCAGAGACCAAGAAAATTCCCTACATGTTGATAGTTGGAGAGAAAGAAGCCAGTGAAGGTAATGTGGCCGTTCGGATGCATGGCAAGGGCGACCAAGGCAGTGTGCCATTAGAACAGTTCATCGCTGATTTTAATATTGCCTGTGCTGTTCCTTCCCTTAACTAAAAGTTTTGAAAAGTTAAAAATATCGCGATATTTGCACCCTATTTTGTAAAACTAAATTTTAACACGTATTAATAATTCAAGCAACAGACCTTTTAGGAGGGGCCCTCACAGACCCGAGGAGCCGTATAAAGTAAACGAAAAAATCACCGCCACAAAGGTGAGGGTGGTTGGGGAAAATGTGACGGTAGATGTCTATCCGGTTCAACAGGCGATTAGAATTGCCCAGGATCAGGGACTTGATCTCGTGGAAATTTCTCCCAATGCCGACCCTCCGGTTTGCAAGATTGTTGACTATTCGAAATTTAAATACGAACAGAAAAAGAAGCAGCGTGAGATCAAAGCGAAGACGACCAAGGTTGTCATTAAAGAAATTCGTTTTGGCCCCAACACAGATGAGCATGATTTTAATTTTAAAGTGAAACATGCCCTTAACTTTTTGAAAGAAGGAGCTAAAGTAAAAGCGACCGTTACCTTCATTGGCCGGACGATAGTATATAAAGAGCGTGGGGAAATATTATTGTTAAAGTTTGCCCAAGCGCTTGAAGAGTATGGAAAGGTGGAACAACTTCCAAAGTTGGAAGGCAAAAGGATGTCGACCATCCTGATGGCAAAACCAGTTACCAAAAAATAGTGACCAATAATAAATTTGTAAAATGCCTAAATTGAAAACGAAATCTGGCGCCAAGAAGAGATTCAAGGTGACTGGAACTGGTAAGGTGAAACGCAAAAAAGCGTTTTTGAATCATATCCTTACCAAGAAGGAAACAAAGCAGAAAAGAAGATTGGGTAACAAAGCGATTGTCAGAAAAGAGGACATGAACAATGTTAGGTTAATGCTTCCTTACGCTCTGTAAGAATCAAATCCCTAAAGGGGGTTGATTGGTTTAATGTTTAACCCGGTTATTGAGCACCAAAGTCTTTTGAGAAAACAAAGCGCCAACAACTAAAAAATGAAAAAGAAATGCCAAGGTCAGTAAACAATGTAGCCTCCAGGGCTAAGCGAAAAAGAATTCTGAAACTTGCCAAAGGATACTTCGGCAGACGGAAAAATGTGTGGACAGTAGCAAAGAATGCTGTAGAGAAAGGACTTGTCTATGCCTATCGGGATAGAAAGCAGAAGAAAAGAGGATTCCGCGCTATCTGGATCCAACGTATCAATGCCGCAGCAAGACTTCATGGAATGAGTTACTCACAACTGATGGGTAAACTATCCAAGTCGGATATTGATCTTAACAGAAAGGTTTTGGCTGATTTGGCCATGAACCATCCAACCGCCTTCGAGGCTGTTGTGAATACAATAAAATAATTGCTTAGCGAGTAGATAAAATTTAGGAGCTCTTTCGGGGCTCCTTTTTTGTTTTACTGTATTTTTCCCTATTTTTCGAATAATTGTCTGATGAACACAATAAGATCATCAGAGAAATTTTTTAAACTTGATGGTTATGTGTGTGGGTATCACTTTTTCTAATTCGAATTAGTCAAACTCCTTTAATGCTGCTATGTTAAACCAACCACGCTCAGCCGAAGGATTTGAAAAATCGGGATCAAACACCTTGGTTGAAATCAACCCCGGTGCTGAGAATCCATTCCCGGGTCTAAGAGCCTATTCAACAGAAGAAAGTCATTTATTTTTTGGGCGAGACGGGCAGGTAGACGAGATACTGGTTAACCTCTCGAAGAACCGTTTTGTCACTGTCATGGGTTTTTCAGGAAGCGGTAAATCATCCCTCATGTTTTGCGGACTGATCCCTGTGTTGTATGGCGGATTTGTAACCCAGACAGGAGGCACTGACTGGCATATCATCACCACGCGTCCTGGTTCCAGACCCATTCACAATCTGGCAGAATCGGTTGTATCCTATCTTATGGCCAATGGCCGATTAGAGCCAGAAGAATTTGAAGCCCACGTAGCCATTATAAGTTCAGTGCTACGCAGTAGTACAGAAGGACTCGTTGAAATTACGCGTTTTGTTCAAAATGAAACCGGCCAGAATGTTTTTTTTCTGGTTGATCAGTTTGAAGAAATATTTCGGTACCGTGTTGATGAGGAAGATAGTGAGCGTGCACATAATGAAGCCCTTCACTATGTAAACTTAGTGATGACAGCTGTTGGCCAAACGAAGTTGTCCATCTACGCTGCATTAACCATGCGGTCGGATTTTATTGGCAATTGCTCCCTTTTTCCAGGCTTGACTGCCCTCATTAACCAGAGTAATTACCTGGTACCGCAGCTTACGCGTGAACAAAAGCAGATGGTCATTGAAGGTCCTGTGGCTGTGGCTGGGGGTCTCATAACACCACGGTTGGTTAAGCGTTTGCTTAATGATGCCGGTAGTGATCAGGATCAATTACCTATTCTTCAACATGCGTTAATGCGCACGTGGGAATACTGGAAAGTGAACCGGGAGACAGGTGAGGCGGTTGATATTCGACACTATAATTCCATTGGTAAAATAAGCCAGGCACTCTCCCTGCATGCCAACGAGGCGTTTGACGAACTAAGCACACGTGAAAAAGAAATAGCCGAAGTACTTTTTAAAAGTGTCACAGAAAAATCTGTAGAAAACAGAGGGACACGAAGGGCATGTAGACTGGGATTGATTGCTGAGCTTTCTGAAGCCAGTGAAAGAGAAGTGATCGGAGTGGTTGATCATTTTAGAAGAGGGGGAAGATCATTTCTTATGCCTTCAGGAAATGTGCCCCTTTCGGAAGATTCCATGATAGAGCTTTCGCACGAAAGCCTCATGAGGATTTGGAATAGGTTGAGCAATTGGGTAGAAGAAGAATTTGAGTCGGCTCAGATGTATAAGCGGTTGTCAGATGCCGCGGCCATGTACCAGATAGGTAAGACCGGTTTATGGAGACCGCCCGATTTGCAACTCGCATTAAACTGGCAACGAAAACAAAAGCCCACCCGTGCGTGGGCACAACGGTATGATGAAGCCTTTGAGAGGGCATTGGTCTTTCTTGATACCAGCCGCATCACATATGAAGCTGAATTAAAAAACCAAGAGATGATGCAACGCCGTGTTCTTCGGAGGACGCGCGCAACAGCCATTGTACTCGGTATTGCTGCTGCCATAGCCATCTTGTTTATGGTGTTTGCCTATATGAAAATGATTGAGGCAGACAGGCAAACCGAAATAGCTACAGTCAAGGAACAAGATGCACGCATTTCTGAGGCTAAGGCCACAGCAGAAGGTAAACGGGCAGACTCACTTCGTATTATTGCCGAGAATGCCAGTCTGGATTTGAAGGTAGCCAATGTAGAATTAGAGGATGCATTGAAGGAAACAAAAATAGCGCAACGAAAGGCTTTGGCAGCTTTAACAGAAGCCAAACGGCAGGAATCTATTGCAGTAGCGGCAAACGAAGGAGAGCGCGAAGCACGCGGCATAGCAGAAGCAGAAACTCAAAAGGCACTCGATAATTATAATAAGGCTACCCGTTTGTTAATGTTAACAAAAGCACAGGCGATGGCTGCAAAATCCAGACAGGAAAATGATGATGAAAATCTGGCTGGCCTTCTATCCATGCAGGCGTATCACTTCCATAAACGATATGTGGGGAATCAATATGACCCTTATATTTATTCTGGTTTGTACTATGCTCTCACCAAACTTGATGACAAAGCATATAATGCCATTAAGGTACAAGGTCCTCCTAGAAACCGGATCAACACATTGGCCATATCATCCAAAGGAAATACATTTTATACAGCTGGGGTCGATGGGCGGATTTTTAGGGGCAATTACATCAAGCTTACAAATAAGCCTGTGGAATTTGCCAACGCCTATCCCAACAAAGTAATTTCGTTGAGTAAGAATGAGCGTTACCTGGTGAATGGTACCGACTCGGCATTCGTACAGATTTTCGATCTTCAAAAAGATATTAAAAATCCCTTGGTCGTAAAAGGCTTTAACGGATCAACCAATGATATCGAATTCCTGCCGGACAACTCAGGTTTTATTATTGCCAGTGGAGACTTCACTGCCAAAGATTATAAGCTCTCATTAGTCAATCCCGCGAGTGGTGAGTTAAAATCACTTTTGACTTTACCTGCTGAAGGAAAATCGATTAGTATCAGCCCCGATGGAACACAGGTAGCAGTGGGCACCTGGAGTGGTAAAGTATATTTGGTTAGTTTGCGCGACAACAGTTTGCGCACGATTGCTGAAGAATCTGCTGCAAGAATTTTGACCGTTCAATTTAGCCCGGATGGAAAATCCCTCGCTTATGGAATGGATGATTTGAAAAACAAGCGAGGTGTTGTAAAATTATTGACATTAGGTACCTCTGAGGTTCGTTTATTTTCTGGCCACCTGGCAGGCGTGTTTGATGTTGAGTTTAGTCCGGATGGGAAATTACTCGCCAGCGCCGGGGCTGACAAAAGGCTGCAGATGTGGGTGCTGGATCATCCGGAAGACTTGCCCATTGAGATGGATAATAACAACGGATTTATCTTTGACATTGCCTTCACACCAAAGTCAGATTATTTAATCGCCACCACCAGTGAATCTGAAATTCGGGTATGGCCTACTGACGCCAGCCTATTGGCAGAGAAAATTTGTCCCCAGCTTTCAAGGAACCTTTCACCGGATGAATGGTCGAAATATGTTGGTGACGATATTGATTATGAAATCACATGTTTAAGAGTATTAATTAAGGAACATTAATATGCTCAAACATTTTACCGCTTGTATCTTATTGGTTTGCATTTCAATACTGGCCAACGCGCAGGTGGATGATTGCGAGGTAACGCTAAACCAAGCTACAGATGAGTACAATGCAGGTCATTTTTCTGGAATAGACTCTTTGCTAAATAATTGTATGAAGCGTGGATTTTCACGTGAACAAAGACAACGGGCATACCTTCTTCTTACCCATGTTTATCTTTTGCTTGATAACCCCGCAATGGCGGAAGAGAGCTATCTTAATTTGTTAAAGGCAAACCCGGAATTTCAAACCGATATGTCCCGCGACCCTGTTGAAGTGGTTTACCTGAGTAAGAAATTCACCTCTGCGCCTATTTTTTCTGTCTATGGAAAGATTGGGGGAAATACTTCATTTGTTGGTAGTATCTACGATCTCAGTATTACCGGAGAGCCAATAACTACTAAATACACCCTTCGGCCAGGATGGAATGCTGCTCTAGGAGGAGAATACCACTATACTGAGTCGCTGAGTGCGGGTGCAGAACTTGAATTTTCATTTACCTCTTTTTCGGTCACCCATGATAGTCTTTGGGGAACCTCGCGAACCGAAATTATAGATCGTCAGAATTGGCTAAAGGTTCCGCTGTATGCGAAGTATACACATCATGGCCTTAAACTTACGCCTTATGGATACGCTGGCTTTTCCTTAAATTTTTTAATTGCCGACAAGGCGAACACATCATTATTTAGTAAGGTGTCCAAGGAAAGCGTAACCGTAACACCAAGTGAAAGCCCGATCTTAAATTATAATTTTAACAGGTTCTTTTTTAGCAAAGCGTTAATGCTCGGTGGCGGACTGCAATATAAGTGGAACCTTGCCTATCTTTTTGTGGATGTGAGGTACACACTGGGTCTTGATAATGCAGCGAAGAACAAGTTTCAGGATGATGGTACTCCGGAGCATGCAGAGTATAAATCGCTTCCGCTATGGACACAAGCCTCTCAAGATGGTTTTTATAGAATAAACAATTTATATGTTACGGTCGGATACAGGCACCCCTTGTATAATCCGAGAAAACTTAAGAAAGCAAAGACCAAGTCAGTTTTGAAAGACATTAAAAAGCAAGTCAATGTGGAGTAGGGCAGTAACCATATTATCCTTGTGCATAACGCTACTGCTGTTTCTATTCCGCTGCGATACAGTAGGTAATTTAGATCCTGTTTACAATGATTATTTCGTGAAATATTATGGAGATGAAGGCGCGCAATATGGTGTCGACATGCTGGTCAACGAACAGGAGGGAACATTAATATTGCTGGGCACTTCCATAACCCCGACCGCTAGCAAACAGGTATTTCTGGTTAAGACAGATTTTAACGGTAATGTTATTTGGAAAAAAAGCCTCGGTGGGCCGAATGATGAAGCTAAGGATATTGAATTTGATAATGGGGGAGGCTACGTTATTTTGACAGAGACAATTGGGGAATCTGTACTTGGTGATGGTAGTCGTAATGCAAAGATCATGAAGGTAAGTGCAGATGGTGTGCAGGGGCAGACATTGGTTTATTATACCCCTAAACAATCTCCAGAGAAGGGGGGAACCTTTGCCAATGAATATCCTTCAACCATTACACCCGTAGCTGCGGGTTACATTTTAACGGGGTCTACAGATTATAATACCGATAAAGCTGATGGTGGCCTTAACAACATTAGCGATGTGCTATATGTACTCATCAATAATGACTTGACCCTTCCCGATTTTCAAGAAACAACATTCAGTAATTCTCAGAATGAGTTCGGATTTAAAACGGTAGAAACATTGCCCGGAAAATATTATACGTTTGCCTCCAGTTATAAATCCCTCCCCTCTAATACTGATCCGCCAAATAATAATTTTAATTTTTGGGTTGTGCCCAAAGGTCAAACAAGCATTGAGGATTACGCCATAGGCATAGATGAACTAGGACAGGATGAGCAAGTCAAAGCTATTTGTCCTGTCAGACCAGAACGGACACAACCTCCTAATGGATACTTTATAGTTGGAAGTCATTCAAGCCAAGGAATGGAAGATATTTATGTGGGGCAGGTTTATGAAGATAATGGTGAACTTAAAAAAGTACAGCGTGAAGCTATTGATGGTATTATTAAAATTGGGGGTAGTAAGCTTACGCCGGTTTCGGTATGCCAATCCTATGCGAGAGAAGAAGGTTATTTAATTTTGGCCAATGAAGGAGATGTTGGTTTTAGGAATATCTGGCTTGTTAAGGTTGCTGTACAAGGGGGAGAGAAGCCCAGGGTGTTGTGGTCGAGCAGGTTTGGCGCAGGCGAACGTAACGATGATACCGGAGGTGCTGTAGCTGAATTGCCAGATGGAAGGATTTTAGTCCTCGGTACGGTAAACTTGGGGGGTAATAATTTCAGGATGTCCCTTTTTAAACTTAATGGTGGGGGTAAGCTTGATAAATAGTTTTATTTTTAGGGGCTTTTCAAATGGTTACAATTTTAATTTTTTGTTCATATAAGTTTTTAGCTGGAGTAATCTGAGTCTATGATCCGAAACTTTACCAATCCAATCGGTTCGATTTTTTTAATATGCTTGTTATTTTTAACAGGTATTGACTCATTTTCCCAATGTACAGTAGATAATCTCAATCCTACTTACTGTACCTCAGATGCCCCTGTTACCTTGACCAGTTCGCCTGGTGGATTGAATTTCTATCGCGCTGGAAGTGCAGCGGCTATCACAGCTTATGACCCTTCCCTGGTTGTGGGTGCAGACACAGTTGTAGCCACGAGTGGACTTGCTACAACGTACTCAATTTCCACATCAGGAGCTTTTAATCCCCTTGTCCCTACCACATCTACTTCTATACCTTTAATTGATGACACGGAAGCAGGCCCCATTGCCATGGGATTTACGTTTAATTTTTTTGGTCTAGACTATTCCAATGTATACATCGGCACCAATGGTTA
>JBBRKB010000132.1:0-9411 GCA_038218385.1 Cytophagales bacterium
CCAAAAGACATTGCCTCTTTGAAAATGGTGAGATAACAGCAGTGATAACAAGATACGAGAAAGGGAAAGTGCTTGAAATGAACGTTACTGATTACACATTAACAGGAAGAGAATGGTTTCACTTTATTGACGCTACCTACACATTCAAATCAAAGGGCGGAATAACAACGATAACCAGAACAAGTTCCTATAAATCCATACTTCACCCTCGATTCTATTGGGCGTCTCTGGAGAAATGGGGAATAGAGCAAGAGCATAAGTTTGTTCTCAATAGCTTAAGAAAAAACTTAAAGAACGCTAGCGGTGAGTGACGCATATCATTGCTAGAATGGGATCGGCCAGGGTTAGCAGCGGAAAGCCCGGAGCTTGTAATGGGCTTCTTGTGCGGGAGAGCGAGGACTTGCAGCGGATAGCCTCCT
Source organism: Cytophagales bacterium (assembly GCA_038218385.1). Lineage (GTDB taxonomy): Bacteria > Bacteroidota > Bacteroidia > Cytophagales > Cyclobacteriaceae > JBBRKB01. Next base: position 420 of record JBBRKB010000132.1, read on the forward strand.
GATATCTCGGGACAGGCAGACCCTAGGAAGGAGGGGAGACGCAAAATGTATGATGATACGAAGGTGGAGAGGTTGGAGGTAATAGGAATAGGAGAAAATAAAAATCCCAAGACTAATCATTTAATCCTGGGATTTTTAGTTGTGGAGCCGCAGGGATTCGAACCCTGGTCCAGAGAAGATGACACCGTACCTTCTACATGCTTAGTTGACTTTGATTGTCGGGAGATGCAAGGCAGGCAACAGCCTAAACATTTCCGTAGTCACTTGTCTTAGCCACACTTAGTAACCTCGTGTGGAGCAGTCTTGCTCATCGACACCGCTAATTCAGCACCGGCAAAACGTGAGCGCTGAGCGATGATGGCTTTCCCGATCTTATCGGGACGAGGCTAATCTAACGTTAAGTCAGATTATGCAGCCATGGCGTAGTTAGACTCGCCAATTGTGTTTGAGGACTATCTTTCAAGGCTCTCACCCCATGAGCCTGCATGCTTCCTTACGATCTCAAACATCCTGTCAAATCCGGTCGGCCCCGGTATGGATGATGAACAGTAATTTGCTGTCAACATTCAAAGAACTTCCTTTGTGAAAAGGGTGACAAATATAAAGGTATACTTGGAAATTTAGAGTAAAGAAGGAGGGTATTTAAATTTTTTGTATCGCCAGCAACAGTTTTTATCTAAACAATGGTCATACCTGTCGGTTTAATTCCCGCACCTTTTCAGCAGAATATCCATCAGCAAATTTTAGAGGTTGCTTTTTTATCTTTTCTAATGTCTTTAAAAGGCGTTGGCTGCGTGTGTAGGCCTCTAAGGCAATGGTTAAGCTCTGCGTAATGTTTTTGCCACCTGTAAACTTTTTTACCTCCTCCACTAAATCATCTCTCAGTAAGGCTGTTATTTTCATGGTCTTAATATTCTTAATAATCAAATATAACGATCTGTTGCCGTATAAAGTTAAATGGCTTTACAAAAAAATAAAATCAACACACTATCAGCACACTCAACTTTTTATATCTTGCGGCCAATGGAGAATTTTGTTGTTTCTGCGCGAAAATACAGACCCACCGGTTTTGATGAAGTGGTCGGGCAAGAACACATTACCACTACGCTCAGAAATGCCATCGACAACAACAAGCTTGCACAGGCACTGTTGTTTTGTGGCCCGCGTGGGGTAGGCAAAACCACCTGTGCGCGAATAGTGGCGCGGCTTATCAACGGATTTGAGGAGAACAAGGAAAATAACTCGCTCAATATTTTTGAGTTGGATGCGGCCTCTAACAATTCGGTGGACGACATTCGTAACCTTATCGATCAGGTACGCTATCCTCCTCAATTTGGAAAATTCAAAGTGTATATCATTGACGAGGTGCACATGCTTTCCAATCAGGCATTCAATGCTTTTTTGAAAACACTTGAGGAACCACCATCATACGCGATTTTTATACTGGCAACCACTGAGAAGCATAAGGTAATCCCTACCATCTTATCAAGGTGCCAGATATTTGATTTCAACCGGATACAAATTGCCGACATTGCCCATCACTTAAAAAAGATTGCGCAACATGAATCCATTCCTGCAGAGGACGAAGCGTTACATTTAATCTCTCAAAAAGCAGACGGTGCCCTCCGTGATGCACTTTCTATTTTTGATTTAATGGTTACGTATTCTTCCGGAAAGGGGATCACGTTTAAGGCTACGCTGGCCAACCTGCACATTCTTGATTATGATTATTATTTTCAAGTGATCGATTCATTGTTCTCTCAAAACCATACACAACCCCTTTTGCTTTTTGATGAAGTGTTGCGCAAAGGATTTGACGGACACAACTTCATCACCGGCCTGGCCGAACATATCCGTAATCTATTGGTAGCACAAGATGCACGCACGGTGCAGCTGATGGAAGTGCCCGATTCTGTAAAGAAAAAATATGTAGAGCAGGCACATACGGTTTCACCTTCTTTGTTTCTGACGTGGCTTAACATCGCCAACCAATGTGACATGCATTACAAGAGCAGTAAAAATCAGCGACTATCGGTAGAACTTGCGCTTATGAAAATGGCTCATGTGCAATCTGTATTGCAACTTGCTGATCTTAACCCTTCGTCTGAGGGAGTAAAAAAAAAAGTGATGTAACGTCCGAAGCTTCTCCTGAAAATGTACCCAATGAGAAGGTTGAAAAATCGTTGGACGAACCTTCTGAAATTCCATCGAACTTGGTGCCTTCACCACTAAGGGCTGCACCAAAATTCAAGACCATTACCAAAACGCCAAAGCTCTCTGACTTAATGAAAGTGGAGGAGAAGAAAGTGGAAACGCAGGCAACCACAACGGTGATACAGGAATGGAAGAACAGTTATTCGGATGAAGCGCTGCACATGGCGTGGACCGCGTTTGCCGAAAAGCGCAAAATGTATCAAGCCGAATACCAACTCCTGACTATGCCGTATGAAAGGCAAACTGACCTCATTACCATTTTACTTCACAATCCCATTCAGGAAACCATCCTGAGTACATTTAAAAGTGAGCTTACGGTTTTTCTGAGAGACCAACTGAAGAACTCATCCATCAACGTGACAAGTGAATTGCGCGAAGAAGAAAGCAAAAAAGTAATGTACACGCCACGCGAAAAATTTCAATTCCTTGTTGAAAAAAATCCGCTGGTGAAAGAGTTGAAAGAAAGATTGGGACTTGATACTGATTTCTAGTAGGTATACAAAAAAAAATCGCAGACCTTTTTTAAAAGATCTGCGATCAAACTATTTTTTTAAACCTTAGCGGTCAACACGTTCGCGTCTTCCTCTGCGCTGGCTGCTGCCACCATAGCCTCCTCCGCTGTTGCTGCTGCCACCTTTCCAGTCCCCAGAGCTTTTCTTTTTCCAGCCCTTGTCGCCATCACTATCACGTCTTCTGGTTGATGAAGATCCACGCTGCTCCGTGATTTCGACACGCACATTTCTTCCTCTATACTCAACACCTTTAAACCCATTGATGATGGTGTCGGTTTTGCTTTTATCAATCTGGAAGAACGAATACGCTCCTTTCAACTCAATCTGGCCAATATCTTTTTTACCTATGCCCGTGCAATCATCTATCAGTTCCAACATGGTGGACTTATCCAGGCCATCCATTTTACCCAAGTTGATGAAGATGCGGCTTCCATCGATAGAAAATTCTTCGCGACTTCCACGGTCATCTTCGCTGTCTAACTCTTGTGCATTACGATAGTAATCCAGGAAGCGGTTGAATTCAATAGAAGCGAAACGTTTGATCAAATCTTCTTTGCTTAAATCCTGCAACTCTGCATAAACAGCGGGCAGGAATTCGCCAATTTCGTCTTCGTTCACTTTCACTTCATGTACACGGTGCATCAACGCCAACAATTGCTTCTGACATATCTCTGACCCCGAAGGGACCGGCATACGTGTAAAAAGCGATTTGATGATTTTTTCAATTTGCTTCAGCTTGCCTACTTCCCTTTTCGAAATGAGCGCAATGGAAACACCTTTCTTACCGGCACGCGCGGTACGTCCTGCACGATGGGTATAGAATTCCATTTCATCTGGAATGTTGAGATGCAACACATGGGTGATGTCATCCACATCGATACCGCGTGCAGCCACATCGGTTGCTACGAGTATGCGTATGCTTCGCTGACGAAAACTCTTCATTACCTTGTCACGCTGTTGCTGTGTAAGGTCACCGTGAAGGGAGTCGGCACTGTAGCCATCCTTGATCAGTTTTTCTGCCACTTGTTGTGTGTCGATTTTTGTACGACAAAAGATCAATCCGAAAATATCAGGATTGAAATCAAGCACACGTTTCAAAGCAGCATAACGATCTTTTTCTTTCACCAATACATATTGATGGCTAATGTTCACGTTGCCTTGATTCTTCTCTCCTACCGTTAGTTCAAACGGATTGGCCATGTAGTTCTTCATGATGTGGCGCACCTCGTTGGGCATCGTTGCTGAGAACAGCCACGTGCTTTTTTCCTTTGGTGTGTGCGAAAGAATTTCATCCAGGTCTTCTTTGAAACCCATGTTCAACATTTCATCCGCTTCGTCCAATACAACAAACCGAATGGGTTGAAGTTGGATCACTTTGCGGGTGATAAGGTCAATCAATCTACCGGGCGTAGCCACGATGATTTGAGCGCCCCGCTTTATTTTCTTTATCTGATCTACGATGCTTGCACCACCGTAGACAGCCACGATGTTTAGCTTTTTGTACTGACCTGCAAAATTTTCAAGGTCGCTTGTGATCTGTAGACAAAGTTCGCGAGTAGGAGCTAACACCAATGCTTGTGTGTCCTTCGTTTCCCCGTCCACTAAGTCTAATAATGGAAGTCCAAAGGCCGCCGTTTTTCCAGTACCCGTCTGGGCAAGTCCGACAAAATCGCGGTTTCCTTCTAACAAAACAGGGATTGCTTTTTCCTGTATGGGAGTCGGAGTTTCAAAGCCTATTTGCTTGACCGACTCAACCAATTCCCCGGACAGGCCCAGGGATTCAAAAGTATTCATTAAAAATTATTAAGTAAGCGGCAAAGATACATATTTATAATGATAAAAGCGTTGCTCCAATGGCGCGCAACCCTTGAGTTTCAGCCCAATAGACAAACCCATTCTTTTCTATGCTTTAATAGAAAGCAACCCCTTTTAGAAAGGGTAAAAACACATCAACTCAAGATAATCTTCGCTGGGATTTTCAAAAATCTTTCATTACACAAAAACCATTTGACTTGTCTTTTTATTCGTCTACTTTTAAAAATAAAAACATGATACGCACTTACCTCCTTGTGTGTTTTCTTTTCATCGGCCATTTCGCGCAAGCGCAATCGGGTGCGGTATCACAAAGCGATGCGTCTGACCCCACCACCATGAAAAGTCGGTTTGATATGGACATTGAATCGTACCTCTTTTTTCAGAATGCACAGTTTTTTGTATTTCGACCGGGCTATCATTATGGATTGCAAAATGAAAAGCATTTGTTCGGAATCTCCATTCCGTTTGTTCACAGTGTCTTCAACCAAGATCTGCAAGGATATGAAAACACTACAGGGCTTGGCGACATTCGCATGAGTTACACGGGTGCTATATCAACCGGAAAAATCATTGGTATGTCTAAAGTGTCTCCCTATTTTGAAGCAACCGCGCCAACAGGCGAGTATTTGTTGGGTCGAGGTGCAGGTGCATGGGTGTATAATCCGGGAATTATTTTTACGTATACCGCCGATCAAGCCGTGACATTTTATCCAGAAATACGCTATCAGTTTTCCGGCAGTGAGGCCAACAGCAGAGGAGGCAATGGTCTGCCCGATCCAAACGATCCCCAGAAAGACAATAAGATCAGCAACCTTACTTTTCAACTTCCCGTGGTGATCCAACTCGAGTCATCACAAGCCTGGATATCGATCAACACCTGGTACACACAATCTTTTACAGAGAAAGAATATTATGTTTTTATCCGTACCGATTTTGGAAAAATGATCGGCCCTAAAACATCAGCCAGTTTACAGCTGGCCAAATTTGTGGCGGGGCAGCCCAGGCTCAACGTGACTGTGCAAGCAAAGTTTTTGTTTTTTCTATAGGTGTATTTTGATATAGCTAGCGCAACATCTCATTGGCAGCTTACCTTTAATGACTTGGTCAATCGAAATGGATACGAAAAGTGGATGAAGATTTCATTGAAACTTTCAGGAGGCACCTACGGAGCCTTTGAACAAGCATCTTATTATTTCTATAAACAGGAAACTCCTCTGGAGTTGTGAACTGCCTTTAATTAATTAGCAGCTCCGTAGGTGCTTCCTGTTTATAGCCTGAATTCTTTTTGAGTGTGAGCAGACTCCGTAGGAGTCTCCTGAATTTTTCAAATATTCTCTCACTTTATTGTCCTAGCAAAAGATTATTAGGGTCAGCAGTTAGATACCAAAAACTTTTAGGAGGCACCTACGGAGCCTTTGAACAAGCATCTTATTATTTCTATAAACAGGAAACTCCTCTGGAGTAAGAATCAATAATGAGCTAAGCTCAGTAGGAACATCCTAGTAGGATAAGTTCATCTACATCTGAAAAAATCATGTTCCCTGTTCATTCTACAGAAACGATATCAGCTTTGCTGAGAAAAACAATTCTACCTTTTGAAAAAGGATCTGACTAAAGTCCTGTTAAGGACGAAATATTGGTAGCTAAAAAAAATGATCCTTAACCCAAGTTCCGTAAGAACGAAACCTATGCAATCTTGATGAGCCCAGTGAATGTGATCAGGGTATGCGCGAAATAGAGTGAAGCCATAGTGAAACTTCGTATGACCTTCGGTGTTGTTGTTTATTTCTGAATAAGCAATAAAAAAGTCCGTAAAAATTTTACGGACTTTAGTGGAGCATATCGGAGTCGAACCGATGACCTTCACACTGCCAGCGTGACGCTCTAGCCAGCTGAGCTAATGCCCCGTTTGAAAGTACAAGGGAAGATGTACAAGGTACAAGGCTTCACTTGCAGGGATGCAAATATATTTATTTTATCGATCTAACAAACCCTTTTTAAGATACATGTCAGGACATAGGCACCATCGCGATATCAAGATGGACGAAAATCTTTCACAGGATTAATAATGCGTTTCCAAGGTAGGCGTAAAAAATCTTTTAGCTACTTTTAATGTCCAAACCAATTGAAAACAATGGATTTACAATTAGCGCAAAAAATCATCATCGTTACCGGAGGTGCCAAAGGTATTGGCGAAGGGATCTCCATGACGCTGGCAGCAGAAGGCGCCATTCCGGTGATTGTTGGAAGAAATAAAGATGATAATAATCTAATCGTTGAGAAAATTAAAAAAGAAGGATACGATGCCTTCCAAGTTGAGGTCGAACTGACATCAGATGCCGAATGTAAAAAAGCGGTTGACAAAACCTTGGCCCAGTATGGTAAAATTGATGGGCTTGTGAACAATGCCGGTGTGAACGACAGCGTAGGATTGGCCGATGGAAACTATGAAAAATTTGTAGCCTCCCTTCATAAAAATCTTATCCACTATTATCTTATGGCACACTATGCGCTTCCTTCATTGATCAAAAGCAAAGGAAGTATTGTAAACATTGGATCAAAGACAGCGGAAACTGGCCAAGGTAATACGTCAGCGTACGCAGCTTCCAATGGCGGACGCAATGCCCTCACCCGTGAATGGGCGGTTGAACTTCTTCCGCATGGCATTCGTGTTAACGCCGTGATTGTAGCCGAGTGTTATACACCGCTTTATCAAAAGTGGATTCAAACCTTTGATAATCCTGAAGAAAAACTAAATGAAATAACAGATAAAATCCCATTGGAAAATCGCATGACAACAGCCGATGAGATTGCCAACATGGTGGCCTTTCTCCTATCCGAAAAATCAAGCCACACCACCGGTCAATTAATTTATGTGGATGGTGGCTATGTACACCTTGACCGCTCGATTACAAAATAAAGAAACGTTACACAGAACATTAAAACTCGTAAACTATGAGAACGTTCATTTTCTTAATCCTTACCGGCATCATCATGACAACCTTTGCACAGGAAAAAACAATTCGCTTGTATGATGGCCCTGCTCCAGGAAGTGAAAGCTGGAAACACAAAGAAGCTGAGAACAATAACAACGGCTGGCAAACACGCGTGGTGTACAATGTTGCCGACCCAACATTAACTGTATTTTCACCAGCCCCTTCTCTTTCAAACGGTACGGCTGTAGTTATTTGTCCCGGTGGCGGCTACCATGGCTTGTCTATCGACTCCGAGGGATTTGATGTGGCGCGATGGTTAACGGCAAAAGGAGTTACATGTTTCGTGCTAAAATATCGTTTGGTACCAAGCACAACTACTGATCCGGTGGCAGAATTTTCGGCAAAAGAAAACATTGATAAAGACGTAAAACAAATAGTGCCGCTTGCCATGAGCGATGCACTTCATGCACTCACCTATGTACGCAAGCATGCGGATGAATTTAAAATTAATCCGAAACGAATTGGTATCATGGGATTCTCTGCAGGAGGAACGGTGACAGCCACTGCCGTATTTGGTTACACAAAAGAAAGCAGACCTGATTTTGTTGCTCCCATTTATCTTCAATATGATTGGGTGCATAACAAAGGTGCAGTACCTGTTGATGCACCTCCGGCATTTATCCTTGCAGCTTCTGATGATGGCCTAGGCCTGGCTCCGCACAGTGTACGTTTTTACAATGATTGGATCGCTGCCGGCAAATCGGCCGAGTTGCATTTGTATTCAAAAGGTGGACATGGTTTTGGTATGCGCAAACAGAATCTTCCTTCCGATCATTGGATAGAACTTTTTGCTTCGTGGCTCGATGTGCAAGGTCTATTAAAGAAATAAGTAATCGCAGTGTTGAAATGACCATAGAAATTGTTGTCTATACTATTGCGGGAGCGCTGAACGCACAGAAAGGAGGTGCCGATAGGATTGAGCTCTGTGACAATGCCGGTGACGGAGGCACTACGCCATCGTACGGCACCATCGAATTGGTGCGCCAGAATTTAACCATTGATGTATTTGTAATGATACGTCCGCGTGGTGGTGATTTTTTTTATTCAAGTTATGAGTTCCACAGCATGAAGCGCGACATTTCCATGTGTCAAAAGTTAAGTGTTGATGGTGTTGTGTTTGGAATTTTAAATCCGGATGGTACGCTTGATAAAAAACGGTGTAAAGAATTGATCGATCAGGCACGTCCACTGAAAGTAACATGTCATCGGGCATTTGATATGACACGCGATCCCTTTGAAGCGCTTGAAGATTGTATTGAAGTGGGCTTCGATAGGATTCTTACAGCAGGCCAACAACCTGTTGCTTTGAAAGGTGCCACGCTAATTAGTGAATTAATAGAAAAAGCAAAAGGCCGCATTGCCATCATGCCCGGATCTGGAATAAATGAAAGCACGGTGGAAGAAATTGTGTCTATCACAAAAGCAAAAGAAATCCATTTCTCCGCCACCACATTT
>JBBRKB010000133.1:0-9371 GCA_038218385.1 Cytophagales bacterium
AAGCAAATTTTATAAACCAACAAATTTATCAGCATCTCCCTATGATTGTTTCAGTGAGTTGACCGATGCTAACCGTTGGCAACCCTTAACGTTTATAACCTTCATCGATCAAAGTGGGCAAGTATCGGACAACACACCAAAATTCATTGGACCTGAATGGGGAAAGGTTGTTCCTTTTTCTTTACATGAAAAGGACCTGATCAAACGTAAACGTGATGGCTATGAGTATTGGGTATACAACGATCCTGGAAGTCCTCCCTTGACGGATCTCAACAATCCCACATCATCCGCACAGTATAAATGGAATTTTTCGTTGGTGGCAATTTGGTCAGCACACTTAAACGCGCTCGATCCAACAGTGTGGGATATATCGCCTGCCTCACTTGGTAATGTTTCTTCTTATCCCAAGCCAGGCGAAGAAATAAATTCTTTTTATAATGTACTTGATGGTGGTGATAACAGTCAGGGATATGATTTGAATCCGATAACCGGGCAAGCCTATACACCCCAACTTGTAAAACGTGGTGACTATACCCGTGTGCTGGCAGAGTTCTGGGCAGACGGACCCAACTCCGATACACCTCCCGGTCACTGGTTTACGATTTTAAATTACGTGAACGATCACCCCTTATTTGAAAAACGATTTCAAGGAAATGGCGCTGTGCTTGATGACTTGGAGTGGGATGTAAAAGCCTATCTGATTTTAGGTGGCGCCATGCACGATGCTGCATTGACTGCCTGGGGCATCAAAGGATATTATGATTACGTCAGGCCTTTTACCGCTATACGTTATATGTCAAAGCTGGGACAAAGTAGCGACTCCAATTTACCTTACTACCATCCGAATGGAATGCCCTTAGTTCCCGGCTACATTGAACTCATTGGAGACAATGATCCGCTTGCAGAAACATTTCCAGCTTCCTTTAGTCGGATAAAAATAAAAGCATGGAATCCCTATGCCATCGATAATCCTGACACTGATGAGGCCGGTGTTGATTGGCTTGTGGGCTGTCAATGGTGGCCATACCAACGACCTACTTTTGTAACGCCTCCATTTGCCGGTTACATCTCTGGCCATTCAACATTTTCACGCACCGCCGCAGAAGTGCTTTCACTTTTAACAGGTAGCGAATATTTTCCGGGTGGCCTGGGGGAGTTTCACGCCAGGAAAAATGAATTTCTTGTTTTTGAAGAAGGTCCAAGTGAAGACATTGTTTTGCAATGGGCAAAATATAAAGATGCTTCTGATCAATGTAGCCTTTCAAGAATTTGGGGTGGCATACATCCTCCCGCAGACGACATGCCCGGCAGGTTGATAGGAATGAAACTCGGCCCGCAAGCGTTTGAACATGCCTTAAAATATTTTAACGGTTCTATCCCTAATGACGAACAAGGCGCACCAACATCGGTGGTTGCTTTTCCAAATCCCATTCACAATGAAGATTTTATTACCCTTCAGTTCGATGGTGTTTTTAATTCCGCTCGCATAATCGTTTCCAATGCCAATGGACATATTGTATTTGAGCGCCATCAGGATATGTCAGACAATATCATCAGAATTCCTGTTGCATCATTATCACCCGGAATGTATGTGGTGAATGTGCAATCAAACAAAGGAAGATTCAATAAGAAGCTGGTGAAGTATTGAGAAAAAAACTTACAGTGTCATGATAATCAAATTGTGATTGGTGTAGATGCAAATATCAGCGGCAATGGTAAGACTTTCTCTTACTATTTCTTCAGCCGATAAATGAGGGGCGTGTTTCTTTAGTGCAAGTGCAGCAGACTGTGCATACATGGAACCTGAACCAATGGCCGCCACGTTGTTATCCGGCTCTAACACATCACCTGTTCCCGACAAAACCAGTAACTCATCTTTGGTTGCCGTGATGAGCATGGCTTCCAGTCTTCGAAGGAAACGATCCATGCGCCAGTCTTTTGCTAGCTCAATGGCAGCACGCTTCATGTTGCCACCGTAGCTGTTTAGTTTTTCTTCAAATCTTTCCAGCAAGGTAAAGGCATCTGCTGTTGAGCCTGCGAAGCCAGCCAATATTTTACCATCATGGAGCTTGCGTATTTTTTTTACATTGCCCTTGGCCACAAAGTTGCCCATCGTTGCCTGGCCATCTCCACCTACAGCAACTTCACCGTTGTGAAGCACTGCAAGGATGGTTGTAGAATGAATTTTTTCCATTTTTGTTTTTGGGGATTGTTTGCCTAATGTTCAGGCAGGCTTCACTGGTTCTTAAGTTTTTATTTAGATTAAAATCCTAACAGGATCTTCCAATAAACCTTTAAGGGTTCTCAGGAAAGCAGCACCTACGGCACCATCAACTGCGCGGTGATCGCAAGACAACGTAACCTTCATCACGCTGCCCGGAACAAGCTGACCATTTTTAACAATGGCAGTTTCTTTAATTCCACCAACAGCAAGAATACAGGCATCAGGAGGATTAACGATGGCAGTAAATTCATCAACACCAAACATACCCAAGTTTGAAATGGTGAAAGTGCTTCCCTCCCAATCGCTTGGTTGTAATTTTTTATCGTGTGCGCGCTGCGCCAAATCTTTTACCTCTGCAGAAATATGTGAAAGTGATTTATTATCAGCAAAGCGAACCACCGGAACTACCAATCCATCTTTCACGGCTACAGCAATACCAATGTGGATGTGATGGTTCTTCCGCATCTTATCACCCAGCCATGATACATTCACATCAGGATGCTGACGCAATGCAGCGGCTACTGCTTTAACCACAAAATCGTTGAACGAAACTTTTACCGGACTGATCTCATTGATGCTCTTACGGGCTTCAATGGTTTTGTCCATATTGATCTCCATGGTCACATAGAAATGTGGCGCAGAGAACTTACTTTCAGAAAGCCTGCGTGCAATCGTCTTGCGCATTTGCGACACATTCACCTCTTCAAAACTTTCTTCACCCACCACTTTCGGCAATACAGGTGCAGATGCCCCTTTAGCAGAATCTGTTGTTACAGCCTGGCTTGGTTTAAAGTTTTCAACATCGCTTTTCGTTACACGTCCGTTGTCGCCTGAGCCTGAAATTTTACTGATGTCATATCCTTTTTCGGAGGCAATCTTTTTCGCCAACGGTGATGCCTTCACGCGGTCGTTGTTGCTCTCTTGTGATACTGCCTTATTTTCTGCTGCTGGTTCCGAAGAAGTTGTTTTGCTTTCCTGCTTGCTTTCTTCTTTTACGGGTGTGCTTCCACCTGACGCTTTTGCCTCATGTGCTTTCAATAATGTTTGATAGTCGGCATCCTTCTCACCAATAATGGCTAACACGCCATTAACAGCAACCGCTTTCCCTGCATCCGCACCCATGTACAACAACGTACCATCATTGTACGACTCATATTCCATGGTGGCCTTGTCTGTTTCAATCTCAGCAAGCAACTCGCCCGACTTCACGGTGTCACCAATTTTTTTATTCCAACCGGCAATTACCCCCTCCGTCATGGTATCACTCATCTTCGGCATCAACACAATCTCTGCTTTGATTCCGGATGTGTCTATTTTTTCTGCCACAGCAGTTGATTCTTCTTTGAGTGGTTCTTCTTTGGGTGATTCTTCTTTGGGTGATTCTGCTTTTGCTTCAGAAACTTTTCCACCTGCAGATGCTGCTGAAGAAGTTCCCTCCAGAAGGGCTTTGTAATCTTCTCCCTTCTTGCCAACAATGGCAAGCACATCGTTTACCGTAACGGCTTCACCCTCTTTGGCACCCAGGTATAAGACAGTGCCGTCATTAAAAGACTCGTAATCCATGGTGGCTTTGTCTGTTTCTATTTCAGCCATTAGCTCACCTGATTTCACCTCTTCTCCTACCTTTTTATGCCATTTCGCGATCACACCTTCGGTCATGGTATCGCTCATTTTGGGCATCCTGACGATTTCTGCCATTTGAATTTCCTTATTTTAGATTTGTCGTAATAAAATATCGGCCAAAAATAGGTCGAAATAGGTCGATATTCAAGCCTTATTTGGGATCAGAAAGGGATATTTCCTATTAAAAATTCATACTGCAATCCAGCATCGTTGAAGCGATTGGCAGTGATCTGACTCACCCGGAACCCAAATTGAAACTGCGGCAGCAATCGGAAGAGATTCAAATCTACCCGTACTTCACCACCATAGGATTTATAAATATCTTCATTATTTGACCGATACAATAAATCTTTGGTGAAGTCATAAAAGTAGGTGAAGCCCTCTCCCTTTCCATAATCATAAAAAACGTTGACTCGGATACGTTGGAAGTTTAAAATTGGACCGAGTGCAATATCAGGATACCACACCGGCAATTCATAGTTGCCCGACACCATGTAGAACGTTGAGTTGTTAGGATAACTATACCCGCGCGGTTTTGCAATCCTGTTCCGGAAGGTGTAGGTATCAAGATTGGGGCTTTCCAAAGATTTCTGATAACTAAGTCTTGCGTAAAAAGAATGGTGCTTCGCAAAACCAGGAAAATATAATGTAGCTCGCGTAGCTGCCTGCCATCCGTTGTAGTCGCCACCAAAGGGAATGGTGTAACTATCTGCCGATACATATTGGCCAAACCGTGGATAAAAATCACGTATGCTTTGCTTTAGTGCATGACTATAATTTATATTAAAATGATTGTAAATCAGTTTACCATAGCTGGTAATGTCGTTGAAAAGAAAAGACAAGCTGTCATTTATTTTTACCAACCGGTCATCACCACGGGTAGTGGTGTTGCCACGGATTACTTCACTGCGAAAATCGGATGTGAGCTTAACACCCACATCGTTTGATATACTAAGTTCTGTTCTGTATTTGGATCGTGTTAAAAGAAGGGGAATTTCTAAACCGCCATACACACCTGTTTCTTTCCATTTAAAATTTGCCTCACTACCTTGGATTTTATTGTTGTCCATTCTACTACCATACGTAATTCCACTTCTTATAATCGGATACAGTGCCTGGTAACTAACATCGGCATGCCACTCGCCTGTTCCTTCATAGACGTCAAGCAGATAACCGGCCGAGATAGAGGTAGTACTTAGAATATCGGTTGAGGTAATTCCTAAATCAATGTTAGATAAACTATTGGTGTACAAAGGGCCCCATGCATACGGATTCAAAATACCTTTTGCTTTATTGTATTTCGTAACCGGATAGGGATTAGTTGGGACATTTTTTAATACCTCTGTTGCTTGTTCTTGTTCAACCAGAATTTCTGAAAGGGGTTTACCAGCATTCTTTACTTCTTCTTCCTCTCTCCAAACCGTTGGATCAAACGGCATGCGCATAATGTCCATGCCATTTCGTTTCTGTTCGTTATAGAAAATTGTCTTACCATCTTTTGACAGAGATAAATTGTAAGAACCATACCTGCTGTTGGTGACGCGGTAACGTTTTGTAGTTTTCAAATCAATCGCATAAATGTTATCAATGCCGCTTGCAGGTGAATTGAAAAATAAATGGGTAGACGAAAGCACAGGGTACCCAATGTTTTCATTACTGGGTGAAATAATTTCCTGTTCTACACCTGACGCAACATCAACTGTGACAACCGATTTTCCTGCCTTTGATTTTTTTAAAACAACAACCCGACTTCCATCATCAGAAAACCGTGGCATGGAATAAAAATCATTATTGGGGTTTGAGAATTCGCTTACCACATTACCCGTATTCACATCCAGGATGGTAAGCGTGTGCCGGTACTCGGTATTGGTTTCCACTGTGACTACCTGCTCCCCATTGGGTGATAGTCCGGCTCCAGCATAGCGTGATTTAAATTTGGATACTTTCCAACTCTTTTTTGTTTTGGTGTCATATACTTTTATAATCGAATAATTTTTCACCCTCCACCGCGGGTCATATCGGTATTCATTCCATGCGATGCGCGAGCCTGACACATCGATCATCCCGGTTTCGTTTACCATCCCCATCACGAAAAGTTTTTTCTCGTCCAGGTTATCAAATACATACAACTGTTCAATATCACCGATGCCACTCTTCACGGTAACAATACGGCCATCATCCAACTGATGAGGATATAAATAATCGGTGTAGGCAGAAGTCGTTCTGTCGTTGATCGCATTGCCGGCAGTTAAGGTAAGGGTGTCAGTCAATGCAGCCCATTCTTGCTGAAGGTCTTTTGTCATTTCTTTATAGAGATCTTTAACGTATAAACCGGTCTCTTTGTGAATGGCATTGGAAAATGTAAACGGCACAAAAGAATATCGCCAAGCACGCCCGGTAATCCTTCCCCATATATCAGGATCGCCTGTGCGCTTGCGCAAATAACTTACCATGTGATAGCCGAGCACATAATGATTGGGAATGTTGTGCTTATAGGAACGGAGGTATTGCTTGTGATAATTAAACGTTCTTCCTTCCAAAAAATTGGTACGAAATACAAGGCCGAAGTTAGGAATACTTCCGCGCCCCGTGGGGAGAAATGCTGTCTCCGTGGCTACGGCATCACCTTCCCAAAACCAGCTGGGCACTGCTGCATTGGCCATAGCAGACAATGTAGCTTGACCAAAGAGGTAAAACACAAATTTATTAAAACCCTGCTTAGCATGTTGAAATTGTACCACATGGCGAAACTCATGTGAGGCGATCATGTCGAGCCAATCGTTGTTGCCCACAAAATTGTAGTCTTGTGAAGGCATGATATAAAATTCAGAACGGAGCGGCGTAATGCTCACAAACGCATTGGACTCTGACGACTGGTTTTGAAGAATGACCGAAACCTTTTTCGGCTTACGGCCTAATGTTTTTGACTCCGGCGCATGAATGGTTTCCAACGTATTGGCAACCCGCTGTGCCTGTACATCAAATCCTTTTGGGAAAAGAACATTAAAGTGAGGGGTTTTAACCTCATACCATTTTAACGATGGTGGGTTGTTATCTAAAACTGCCTGCCCTGAAACACTTAAGACCGCGAAAAGAAAAAAGAAAATGGAAGTGAATAGTTTCATGGGGAGGCTTAATTCTTTAACCTCCTTAATATTCACTCTCAAATTCTTAAAAACAAACTGAAGTGATGAAATTTTATTTCATGGCCCCACTTCTGTTAAGTTTTATTTCATTTGATGGTAATTTCCTTTCGCTCCAGGGCACTTACCTGAAAAAAGCCTAACGCTCCATTGCTTATGTTGGTGCGTGTGTTGGCA
Source organism: Cytophagales bacterium (assembly GCA_038218385.1). Classification (GTDB taxonomy): domain Bacteria; phylum Bacteroidota; class Bacteroidia; order Cytophagales; family Cyclobacteriaceae; genus JBBRKB01. The sequence goes on from JBBRKB010000133.1 coordinate 7,168, forward strand.
GGTGGTGGACTATACATACCACCATCGCTGTTGAGCAAGGTCACAAGGTCGTTAAGGAAAACATAACCGAAACGTGAGATACTAAACATTTCCAAGGTGGCCTTATCGCCCATGGCATAATAAATAGGTGATGCTACACCATTTATTTCTTCGCCCAATAACACATCGTCAGAAAAATAAATATCGGTATCACTAGCGGTCTTCAAAGAATCGTTTCTGTAGAAATCAAATTTGTAGTAGTCTTTCGTTGCTGCCGGTTCTTTGGCATACATGCGTATTTCATAAAATCTACCGGTCACTTCGGGGTCTTCCGCTTCCCTATCATCCTTCCGATAGTTCAATGAATCGATGGTGGTGACGGGGTACAAAATATCTTGTGCAGTGTACGTCACACCATCGGCCATCACATTCATAAAATACGTTCTGCCAACCACACCAGCAAAGCCATCTGTCGGTTTGTAGTAACCAACTGAATCTTCATGATTGTTCGGGTTATGCAGAAAGGCAAACTGGTTTCCCACATCATCTTTTACAACCACCGTAGCATTCGTAACGCGTGGTGTTTTTCCGGTTGAATAAAAACCAACACTGCGGCTCACCTTTATAAACTGCTTATAGGTTTGGTTTGTCACCAAGCCTTCAATAACAATTTTTGATGGTGCTTGAGTTGAATCAAGTATAATGGTTTTCTCACACGCGGTTAGCACAACTGCTGAGAGTAATACGAAATATATAAAACGCATAGCGGTTAAAATTTAAAGTTATAAGTAACAGAAGGAAGAAATGGAAACAGGTAAACCAATCGGGCTTCCTTTTCTGTACCATCTCCGATAATATTGCCGTCTTTATCTTGACGGGTGCGTGTATAAACAGTAAATGGATTCTTACGGCTATACACGTTGTAAATTGAAAAAACCCATTGTCCCTCCCACTTGCGATCCGGGTTTTTCTTTTTAGGTGTGAGCGTTGCCGATAAATCAAATCGGTTGTATGAAGGTAGCCTGTAGCCATTCCGTTCTGTAATAAGATCCGGATTATACTGACCATATTCATACTTTCCTGCTGATAACGTAATGGGTCTGCCCGTGCTATAATTAAAGTTAGTACCAAACGTCCACTTCGGGTTGAGCTCGTATACTGCATACATGTTGAAGACATGCCTGCGGTCGTAGTTAGCAAAGAACGTACGGTCTAAATTAACACCCGGCACATCGCGTGTGGTTTTTGATAATGTATAAGCGATCATACCGGTAAGCCTTCCTTGTTTTTTATTAATCATAAATTCTGCTCCATACGATGTGGAGGTACCCTGGCGGTATTCGGTTGAAAGGTCTTCGTTGAAAAACAATTGCGCATTATCCGCAAAGTCGGTTACGTTTTGCATTTCCTTGTAGTAGGTTTCTACAGAAAATTCATACATATTCTCTTTAAAATTTCTGAAGTAGCCCGCAGCAATCTGATCGGCCAATTGAGGTTTCAAATAATAACCACTCGGACTCCAAGTATTGAAGGGAACAGGCACTGTACCTGACGAAATCAAATGCGTGTTTTGCACCATACGGTTGTAGGAGAGTTTCAATGACTGATCGGCCGCAAGGGAATATTTTATGCCTACGCGCGGTTCAAGATTAACAAACGTCTTAATATTTTGCCAGGCACTAAAATGTAACGTATCCGTTCGAACAATATCAATGTTGTCCTGAGGATCTACATAGGTGTACACATCACTCGCACCTATACTTTGGAATATACTTAGCCGCAGACCATAGTCGATAGTTAGTTTATCGGTGAGCACATGTTTATTGTTAGCATAGAGGCCATGATCTAGCGCATACTGCTTTGGCAAGACCACTTCTTTGAAAATAGATTCATTGGAGTAGGGCGTTATCCTTCCGGGAGAAAACCTTCTGCCCGTGAGGTGGTAGCCAAATGTTAATTCGCTTTTCGGACTGAGGAAGTATGAGAAATCATTTTTAAAACTATACTCCTGCAGGTTGGATGTCCAATTCAAACCATCCACAGGGTCAATGATCTCAAGTGCATAATCAAAATTGCTGGCGATGAGCGATGTGTTTGAAAAAAGTCGATCATTGAACAAATGGTTCCACCGCAAGTTAGCCGTTGAATTGCCCCATGAAAAACCAAAATCATCATTCAGGTTGAACTTATCACGGCCGCTATAAAACGCTGCAAAAAACCTGTTC
>JBBRKB010000134.1:0-9344 GCA_038218385.1 Cytophagales bacterium
AGTCTTTTCGCGCGTTGTTCCTCTTCTCATCAATTGCAACATGCGGGTGGAACCGTGCTGCAAAGGAATGTCAAGGTAGTTGCAAATGTTGGATCGCTCTTGCATCACATCCAATACATCCATTGGAAAACCTGCAGGGAAAGCATAATGTAACCGTATCCATTCGATCCCTTCTACATCGGAAAGATTTTTTAGCAGCTCTGCAAGGTTTCGTTTTTTATAAAGATCAAGACCGTGGTAGGTGGAGTCTTGCGCAATAAGCAATAATTCTTTTGCTCCGTTCTTCGCCAGATTTTTTGCCTCCAACACCAGTTCTTCAAGAGGTCTTGAGATATGATTGCCACGCATTAAAGGGATAGCACAAAACGAACACGGCCGGTCACACCCTTCAGATATTTTAAGATAGGCATAATGACTTGGATTGGTAATAATCCGTTCGCCCACAAGTTCATGTTTATAATCGGCTTTGAAAACTTTCAGTAGTCGCGAGAGATCACGTGTTCCAAACCAAGCATCAACATCTGGAATTTCTTTTTCAAGATCGTCTTTGTAGCGTTGTGACAAGCAGCCCGTCACATATACTTTGTCGACAAGGCCTTCTTCCTTGGCATCTACATAGCGGAGAATGGTATCAATAGATTCTTGTTTGGCATTATCTATAAAGCCACAGGTATTGATGACCACCACATTGGCATCGTCCTTTTGAGATTCATGAACAGCTTCAATGCCGTTGCCGCGCAGTTGGGTGAGTAATACTTCTGAGTCGACCTGATTTTTAGAGCAACCCAGCGTCACGATGTTCACTTTTGTTTTTCTGTCCCCTTTCGTTTTCATGCTCTGCCTTTCAGCTTAATTTCAAACAATAATCCCTTATTTTAAGCGTATTTACCAAGATTTTAAGGCTCGATGTTGTAAAAGTAGTAAAAATATACTGGCTGGAAATTTGGTCTTCGTGCGCTTAAATTATCTTTACAACCTTAATCCGGAAATGTTCAGAAAGGTAGCTTGGTTTATAGTTTTTGCAGTGCTGGCGGTATCGTGTCTCAATGACCCTGACTGTTACAATCTGAACAATAATGTTGTCGGTATTTCCTTTCGAAAAATCTTTGATGGAAAGGCTGACACCGTGGCCATGATTGCCGTGAGAGCCGATGGCACCGATAGTGTATTTTATGATTACAAATTATTGTCTGGTATTTTATTTCCCCTCAACTACCTCGACAATAAAACGAAGATTTATTTTCAACAACCGGATGGCACGCGGTCGCTCGCATTAAGTTATCTTTCAAAGGCACAGTTTGTATCAGAAGATTGTGGCGAACGTTTTGTTCTATCCGATTTAAAAATTGATGCATCTGATTTTGATTCCACACGGTTGTTATCCAGCACCCTAACCAAGGATCCGTCAACGAATATTTTTCTCTATCGATGTCCTGTGAACAATCTGGTGAAGTTTAGTTTTCGTCAATTGTTTCTCGAAGCCGATACATTAGGTAAACCGTTGGACGTAACCGTAACGGGAATTACTGCAGACTATGCCGGGCAACTGTATGCTGCAGATACATTCAACACGGTTAAGGTTCCACTAAATCCAGCAGCCGTAACAACAGCTTTCACGTTTAACTTTACTGCAGGATCTACTTTTGCCACAGGACCAAAATCTATAAGTTTTAACTACACAAAATCTAAACGAACACTTTTTGAAATTTGCGGAGAGCAAGATTTCTATTCCAAGCTATCCATCGCATCAACAGACTTTCCTATTGTGAAACTTGTGCGTGATACCATTCAGGACCCACCACTTACAAATGTGATTTTTCAAAGGTGCCCGGAAACAAATTTATTGAAGATCGTTTTTAAAGTGTCAACAGCAACCAACGCTAATGCTGCAAAGGTTTCGATAAAGAAAATTACAGCCGGCCACACGCCTCAAATTTTTTACGAGAACAGTGAGGTGAGTACAGTAACCTTGCCTTTGGATTTGACACAGGACGCTACGAGCTTTGTATTCGAGTTTGCTAGCGGTGTGAAGAACTTGACTGTTAGCTATACTCGCACGCCAAAGGTATATCATCAAGTGTGTGGTGCGAGCATCGAAGTAAAAGCACTTACCTTTACGCAAAACAATTTTACAAACATCACAACTAAAAATGCTGAGGTTAAATTTCCAACGGTAACTAATTTTGAAATCGTCAATAATTAACATAACGCTCTTGCTGGCCATGCTGCCGCTGATTTCTTTTTCACAAAAAAAGAAAGAGGAAGCCGATACCGTTAAAGTAAAACGTGATTACCGACCTACGCAAATCAGGGTGGGGACAGATGTGCTGGCGATTATAAAATCATTTTCACAAGATGGTTTTAAGTCGTGGGAGATCAACGGTGATGTAAACTCAGATCGCTATTTTTTCGCTGTTGATGTTGGCTATTCAGCCATTGATCGAAATTCTGAAACGGATCATTACGAAAATAAGGGCTCCTACTTTCGTGTGGGAGGTGATTTTAATTTTCTTAAAAAGGATCCCAAGAAAAACCCCGACAACAATGTGTTGTTTATGGGTGTGCGATACGCGCATAGTAAGTTTTCTGAAGAGATGACCATTGGCGTGATCGATCCGGTGTGGGGGAACTTTCAGCAGCCATACAATAACACTGGCGCAAAGGCCAATTGGCTTGAGTTTACTGGCGGCTTGAAAGTGAAGGTATGGAAAGCCTTTTGGTTGGGTTACACGACCCGATACAAGTTTGGCCTAAGTGCAAGTGAAAATCCTACAACGGTGCCCCACGAAATTCCGGGTTTTGGATCCAATGAGAAAAAATCAATTTGGGGATTTAACTATCAGATGTTTTTTATGATTCCGATAAAAAAACAGGAATAGTTTTACTTCCTAAACAACGAGTCAACAAACTCTTCTTTGTTGAATACCTGAAGGTCATCTGCTTTTTCACCCACGCCAATGTATTTAACAGGAATTTTAAATTCGTCAGAGATGCCGATCACTACACCGCCTTTTGCCGTGCCATCAAGTTTGGTGATGGCCAATGCCGTAACATCAGTTGCTTTAGTAAACTCCCTCGCTTGGATAACAGCATTTTGTCCAGTGCTTCCGTCAAGCACAAGCAACACTTCATGTGGAGCATCGGGAATTACTTTTTGCATCACGCGTTTTATTTTTGTTAGCTCCTGCATGAGATTTACCTTTGTGTGCAAGCGCCCTGCTGTATCTATAATGATGACATCAACATTTTTTTCTACACCTTCTTTCACAGCATCGTAGGCCACCGCAGAAGGATCTGTGTTCATGCCATGTGATACCACAGGCGCACCCACGCGATCGCCCCATAGCTTTAATTGTTCAACGGCCGCAGCTCTGAATGTATCGCCCGCACCGAGCAAAACATTTTTGCCGCGCTTTATTAATTGAGATGAGAGCTTGCCAATGGTAGTGGTTTTGCCTACGCCGTTTACGCCTACTACCATGATTACGTATGGCTTCTTGTCGTCTGGTATATGGAAGTCTTCAATGTCTTCGCTTTTGTTTTCTGCCAACAAAGCAGAAATTTCTTCTTTCAAAAGACGGTCGAGTTCTGACGTGCCTACATATTTGTCGCGCGCTACGCGTTGCTGAATGCGTTCTATTATTTTTAAGGTAGTGGTGATACCCACATCGCTTGATACCAATATTTCTTCAAGATTGTCGAGCACATCATCATCGACTGTGGATTTGCCAACAATGGCTTTGCCGAGTTTGGAGAAGAAGGTGTCCTTGGATTTTTCAAGGCCCTTGTCGAGCGTTTCTTTTTTTTCTTTTGAAAACAGGTTACCAAATACTGACATGGCGAAGATTGAATTCCTGTAAGATAGTGTTGTGAGATGGGAATAAAAAAAGTCCCTCTGGGGGACTTTCAATTAAATTTTCTCGACCCTTATTTTTTGGCGAGGATGTCTTTCACCATTTCAGCAGGAACGATCTCTTCTTTGAAAGAGTAAGCGCCTGTTTTTTCAGAGCGAATGGCACGGATTACTTTAGCGTAATTTTTTCCGTCCGTTTTCTTGAGCGATGCAACAACTTTCTTTGCCATTGGTTATTTAATTTCTTTGTGTACGGTAACTTTCTTGAGGATACGATTGTATTTTTTCAATTCCAATCGTTCGGTTGTGTTCTTGCGGTTTTTAGTCGTGATGTAACGACTCATACCCGGCATGCCAGAAGTTTTGTGTTCTGTGCACTCCATTATTACCTGAACCCGATTGCCTTTCTTTGCCATGATCTTACAAATTTAATATTTATGATACCAGGAATCCTTCTGCCCTTGCTTTCTTCAACACGCTGGCAATTCCATTCTTATTGATAGTTTTGATCGCTTTAGCGCATAATTTAAGGGTTATCCAACGATCTTCTTCAGGAATGAAAAAGCGCTTTTTCTGAAGGTTCGGGTAGAATCTTCTTTTCGTCTTATTGTTGGCGTGCGACACATTGTTACCCACCTGTGGACGTTTTCCGGTTATTTGACAAACTCTCGCCATAAATCAACTGTTTTAAAGCCCTTTTTAAAAGGGATTGCAAATATCGGTAAAACCCACCCAATTATCCAAGGCGAGCCTTAAATTTCACTGTTAATTCTTGTTAAATAGTGTATGAATAAGCACCTGAGGGTCAAGGCCAACGAAATCGGCAATGGCCATGTCTATTCCAGCCATCTCTTCGGGCGTGTGCGTGGTGGTAATGCCTATCACCTTACAGCCTGCTGCCTTTCCCGCTTTTACCCCTGAGATAGAGTCTTCGATAACAATACATTGTTCGGGAGGCAAGCCCACAGCAGCGGCACTCTTGAGGTATATTTCAGGATGTGGCTTGCCGGTGGTGACAAAAGCCTCATCAAGGATGGTGTCGAAATATTTTTCCGTTCCTGTTTTTGAAAGGGTAAAATCCACATTGGCGCGGGGCGCAGAGGTGGCAATCGCTCGTTTGATGTCTTGCTTATTTAAAAGGTCAAGAAAATCCACAAGCCCATCCACGGGTTTAATGTTGTGATAAATTTCACGGAACAAGGCCTCCTTCTCATCGGCATACTCGATCCGTAATTTTTCCGGAATATCTCCAAACAAATTAGGTATCCAGTCTTTGTTGGCGCGGCCATAAATTTTTTCGCGCAGTTGCTCATCGGTAAGATGAAAGCCATGCTTCAGGCAAAATTGTTTTAAGGCGATGGTGTGCGTAGGGTTGCTATCGACAATGACACCATCCATGTCGAAGAGAAATGCTACTTTTTGATTCATGATTTTTTAATAGACGACAATTCTGCGTACCTGCGTTTTGTTGCCTGTCTTGAGTTGAAGAAGATAGACACCGGCTGATAGCGTTGGCAAATTAAGTTGAAAGGTTTGATTTGCTATAATGAAAAATGGAGAAGTTAACGCCTGGCCCAATGTGGAGATGATTTGAACGGATGTATATCGATTGGACTTTATGTTTAACACATCCGGGCGTCTAACCGGTACGGGATAAATTTCGATATCTACTACTTCGTCTGGCAAAGACTGCCCTTCATCATTTTTAAGAAGATGAATGCCGCCTAATGTATTACCTACTACAATAGCGGGATAATTTGTGTTAAATAAATTACCAATCGTTGGCCAAGAGCGTCCGCCAAGTTTTTTTGGTATGTATTCATTAGCGATTGAATCAAAAATGATTTCATTTATGATGAAGGGTTCTTGCTGCGTGTTTTTGAAATTGTTGATGATGTGCAGCAGACCCGATTGATCACCAAAAATCAATTCTGTTTTTCCATCGGCATTCAAGTCGGCAGTTGTGATCGATGGACTTTGCCGCTCTATGCTGGGGCCGAGGTCAAGAAAATCGGCTTCGGCTAAATTAAAGTTTAAGGTTCCTGAAGGTCCATTGTTTTTCCAATATTCAATGGTGCCATTGCTTTTTCCAATTAAAAGATCAGGTATGCCATCGCCACTTATATCGGTAAGGTGTACATTTTCAGAAAACAACATATTGAACGTAACCGGGTTGAACGATTGGCCACTGAAATCGACACCCGATGATGCTTTGTTGAGAAGGGTGTAAAGTTTTGTTTGCACCGTGGCAAGGCTGGTGGCAGTGATAACCAAATCTGGCTTTCCATCTGCATTCACATCGGTGAATTGTGGTTTAATGTTGATGAACCCTTCGTTGCTTATGGAAAGATAGTCGGTGGTAATAAGTTTAAACGATGGCTGGGTTACTGTTCCAATATTTTCGTAGTGATAGAGTGATGCGTTTTGGTTTTTGGTTTCAATGTATTGGCCAATCAAGAGATCGAGATCGCTATCGCCATCGAGGTCAAACAACACAGGCGTTGCATTGTCTCCCACGTCAATCATGTTTTGTTGTAAAAAATCATTTTGTTTATAAATTAAATCGGGCTGTAAATCTGTACCGATGTTTTTATACAACCAATTGGAATGATTGAGGTTCACTTCCGGAAACTCACGTTTAAAAACATTGGGTGTAACCATCAGATCTTTTACACCATCAAAATCTACATCTTCATAAAACGGAACGGGAAACGTCCATAAGTTTGCGTTATACTGAACGGGGAAAAGTTGATCGGTATTGAATATCGGATTTTCACTATCGCCCTCATTCATTAATAAAAAAAGATTATTGCAGCCTGCTTCTGAATATAAAATATCCTGATCCTGGTCATTGTCAAGATCAATGGCGAAGATCGATTTTCCACCTGCATGTTGAATTCTGCCGCCACCGTGGGGAGAACACGGATCGCCATTGAAGGCGACTACGCCACACTCGCATTCAATGAAGTTGCCCCAGTTTTGTGTGACGCGCTCAAAGTCAAGTGAGTCGCATGAGTTGTATCGTTCCTTGCTATAATTTTTATGAAACTCCACAGAGCCTTCGCCTACATAACGGAAATTCAAAATATCTAAATCGCCATCGCCATCTACATCGACAAATGAGGGCAGGTCGTCATATTGCAACTGAAGGTTTATTTTTCCTGAAAATCCTTTTGTCAGCACGACTGTGCTCTTCGATGCTCCAGCTTGTGAAAAAAAGAAAAACGGTTCCCATTTCGGAATCTCGCCTGCTATGCTAATGTTCTTAAACACACGGATGCCCAGTGCATCACCTGTGAAAATATCTTTTTTGCCATCACAATTAAAGTCGCGCATGATTAGCCAATTGGTAAGGGGAGGGAAAATCAATTCATATTCAGGGCGATAAGCATAGTGGTCGCCTTCATTGCTAAACGTTTTTACCGTGTTGCCCATTCGGTCGAAAAGAACAAGATCTTCCTTCTGGTCGCCATTAAAGTCATACGTATTATATTGAGTGGCATTCAGGCCGCCCGCCCAAGGAAGTGACAGGGGTTTAGCGAAATTATCTTGAACAGGAATGGATTGGTCTAAGGTATAATTAAACTGTGCTGCGCAAACAACAGGAAAAAAAACCACCCACCAGACGACAAACCTTACCATTGAATTATTTTTTACAATCTTCTAACGTTCACCCACATCATCCTGTTATCTTGCCCGCAAGATAATCATTCCAAAACGGATTTTTTTATATGGATATTCCAGGTTTATATACGAAATACCTTGCGTCACCTATCATTTCTACTGACACGCGCCAGATCGTTCCCGGGTCAATCTTTTTTGCGCTGAGGGGAGAAAAGTTTAATGCCAACACTTTTGCTGTAAAAGCGCTGGAGCTAGGTGCGCGTTATGTCGTTGTGGATGAAGAAAAATATATGGAGGACGATCGTTATATTTTGGTTCCTGATGTATTACAAGCGCTCCAAAAATTGGCCCGTCATCACCGTGATCAGTTGAAAATTCCTGTGCTGGCACTTACAGGTTCAAATGGAAAAACTACAACCAAAGAATTAATACATGCCGTACTACGCAAAAATTATAAAACATACGCCACCAAAGGAAATTTAAATAACCACATTGGTGTGCCGCTCACGCTTCTCGCGATAGATAAATCGATAGAGATGGCTGTGGTTGAAATGGGGGCGAACCACTTAGGCGAAATAGCCTTGCTCTGTGAAATTGCCAACCCAACCCACGGCCTGATAACCAATATTGGTAAAGCACACATTGGCACTTTTGGTGGCTTTGAAAATATCATTCGCGCCAAATCGGAGTTGTATCAACATTTGATAAACGTGAACGGCACAGTATTCATCAATTCGAAAAATGATATACTTGCCAACATGGCCAAGCGTTTTAACAATCCAATTTTTTATCCTGCAAAAGGCGACTTCTATCACGCCAGCTTGCTCTCTACGGATCCTGTGGTGAAAATCGAAACGGATAATGGCGATGAAGTGGAAACTAAACTGGTGGGTGGCTACAATTTTGAAAACATTGCTGCAGCACTTTGCATTGGAAAATTTTTTGGTGTGGATGCACGCGAAGCTAACAATGCGATACGTTTATATGAATCATCGAACATGCGTTCGCAGATCATTAAAAAGGAAACAAACACCATTATCCTCGATGCATATAACGCTAACCCCAGCTCGATGCAAGCGGCCATTGAAAACATTGCCCGCATGAAAGCTTCGCGAAAGGTTTTGATACTAGGCGATATGTTTGAACTTGAAGATGAGAGTGAGAAAGAACATAGAATGTTGGGTGCTTTGATAATGGAACGAAATTTTAAAGAAGTGTACCTCTGTGGTGAACTGACCAAGGCAACGCACGAGTTGATTCCTTTTGCAAAACATTTTACAAAGAAGGAAGATCTTTTGAATGAACTGAAACAATCTCCGATTTCGAATGCGACTATTCTTGTAAAGGCTTCGCGCGGTATTGGTTTGGAGAGTGTGGTGGAAGTTCTTTAGACAATTACCAATCAATATTTTAACTTCATACATATCAATATCAAAACATACCAGTCATGGATTTCAATGTGATCTTAAAATTTTTAGCCAGCCTTAAGAAGAATAATGACAGGGTGTGGTTTGATAAAAACAAGGCAAAGTACCTTGAGGCAAAAGAACTTTTCGATCAATACGTGGCAAAACAACTGGAAGAACTTATAAAGGTTGATGAATCATTGGCGGCACTCGACCCGAAGAAATTGACGTTTAGAATTTACCGTGATGTTCGGTTCAGCAAAGACAAAAGCCCCTACAAAAATAATTTTGCTGCTGCCTTTTCAGCGACAGGTAAAGGTATGGGTCGGCCCGGCTATTATTTGCACATTGAGCCCGGAAAGAGTTTTGTGGCTGGGGGACTGTTTCATCCGGAGCCTGATGTGGTTGCCAAGGTGAGGCAGGAGATCGATTACAATGGCGATCAGCTTGGTAAAATTGTT
>JBBRKB010000135.1:0-9317 GCA_038218385.1 Cytophagales bacterium
TGAAGATGAGTGGTTAGGAGACAAGCGTTACACAGACAATCGGCAACTGGAAAATCCGCTAAGTGCTGTTCAGATGGGTCTTATTTATGTGAATCCTGAAGGGCCTAATGGAAAGCCTGATCCGCTAGCCTCTGCCATCGACATTCGCGAAACCTTTGGACGCATGGCGATGAACGATGAAGAAACTGTTGCCCTTATTGCCGGCGGCCACACCTTTGGCAAAACACATGGTGCTGCTGACCCAAGTAAATATGTTGGTAAAGAACCAGCCGGTGCTAGTATTGAAGAACAAGGCCTCGGATGGAAAAATACTTTTGGTACGGGCGCTGGTCCTGACACCATTACCAGTGGTCTAGAAGGTGCGTGGACTACTACACCAACGAAGTGGAGCAACAACTTTTTCGATAACTTGTTTGGCTTTGAATGGGAACTCACCAAAAGCCCAGCGGGTGCACAACAGTGGAAACCAAAAGATGGCGCTGGAGCTGGCACAGTGCCTGATGCCCACGACTCGTCAAAGAGTCATGCACCCACTATGCTGACGACTGACCTTGCGTTAAAACTGGATCCAATCTACGGCCCTATTTCAAAACACTTCCACGAAAACCCAGATGCGTTTGCCGATGCGTTTGCACGTGCGTGGTATAAATTGACACATCGCGACATGGGACCCATAACGCGTTACCTCGGACCGGAAGTTCCGAAAGAAGAGTTGCTATGGCAAGACCCAATCCCTGCTGTTACGCACACACCCATTGATGACAATGACATTGCTACACTGAAAAATAAAATACTGGAGTCAGGTCTTACCGTTTCTCAATTGGTTTCCACAGCATGGGCATCTGCCTCTACCTTCCGCGGTTCTGATAAGCGTGGTGGAGCTAACGGTGCTCGTATTCGTCTGGCACCTCAAAAGGATTGGGAAGTAAATAATCCTGCTCAATTGGCGAACGTGCTGAACACACTGGAAGGCGTACAAAAAGAATTTAATACCATTGATAAAATGGTTTCACTGGCTGACATGATCGTGCTCGCAGGCTGTGCTGGCGTAGAAAAAGCAGCGAAGAACGCTGGCCATGATGTGCAGGTTCCTTTTACTCCCGGACGTGCCGATGCTTCACAAGAGCAAACAGATGTAGAAGCATTTGATGTGCTTGAGCCAAGTGCCGATGGGTTCCGTAATTATTTGAAATCACATCACAAAGCCTCAGCGGAAGCGATGCTGGTTGACAAAGCTCAACTGATGACGTTGACGGCTCCGGAGATGACAGTTCTGGTTGGAGGCATGCGTGTCCTTAACACAAACTATGATCAATCTAAGCATGGGGTTTTCACACAAAACCCAGAAGCATTAACTAACGATTTCTTTGTGAACCTCCTTGATTTGGATACTACCTGGAAGGCAACAACAGATTCACAAAATGTATTCGTTGGAAGTGATCGCGCCACAGGCGAGCCTGAGTGGACGGGTACGCGAGTTGATCTTATCTTCGGATCTAATTCAGAACTTCGTGCCCTAGCCGAAGTTTACGGATGTGAAGATTCTAAAGAGTTGTTTGTGAAACATTTTGTTGCAGCTTGGAATAAAGTGATGAATCTTGATCGGTTTGATTTGGTGTGAATTTAAGAAGTTACATTAGGTAAGTTTTTTAAAGAGGTGGCTCGGTAATGGGTCACCTCTTTTGCTTAGTTACTGGTGAGAATAGTACAACCATGGGATATGGCCAAAAAAGTCTTGAAATTAATTAAACAAATGAGTAGCCCGGACAATATATAAGGAGCTCCCTATAAGCGTCTGAAATAGTTTGATAACCTACTTAGGTATGCTGAAAAAACTATTAGCGCTAGCCTGAGCATCACCGTTGACGGAAAGGAAATTACGAAATCGATAAAAAATATTTTCTGTAGATTCTTTAATTTTGATCCTTTATTTAAACTTTCTTCACTGAAATGGGGAATTTTCAGGATAGTACATGACACTATTCATGTCCATCAATTCTATCATTAACACCTTCGTAGGAAGACGGCACAAAATTGAATAGTTAACATTGTATGCAGCAATGCCCAACTACAGGGCATTGCTGTTGTACAATGAACATCTCATAAAATTAAATAATTTTAGAAGTGTAATAATCTGGTTCCTCATTTTCACTCATTGAGTTGCGTAAAAGTCCTCCTAAACTATTCTATATTCCATGAACGATATAGCATGCATGGTTTCATTCTATAGATGGATGTTTGAGACCGTGTATCAGAAATTCATAACTAGACAACTGAATAATTCCTTACCTTAGGAATCTTAATAATAAATCAAGGAATAGAAATTTGAGTATAATTTTAAGTGGCAATTTTTTTTCTAACCAACATTTCCCCAACCTATGAATTTTCCTAACCTCACCTCGTTAAAGTTGCTGTTGTTACCTGTGCTAATCGGCTTTATAGCCTTCTCTTGCAATAAGGAAGTTGAGAAACCTGACAATCCTAAAATTGACAAACTGAAATTACCTCCCGGATTTAAGGCCGAGCATTTATACAGTCCTGCCGAGCATGATCAGGGTTCGTGGGTAGGTATGACCTTCGACAATAAAGGAAGGATGATTACATCCGATCAATATGGAGCCCTCTACCGGCTAGAACTACCAGCACCGGGTGACACCACAAAACCAAAAGTAGAGAAGTTGGTGATAGGCTCGCAGACAGACCGGGATACCGATACGACAACACTTAAAATCGGAATGGGCTTCGCTCAGGGTTTACTATATGCTTTCAATAGCTTGTATGTAATGGTGAATCACAATAGCGATGAGAATTTTGATAAAAACACAGGATTGTATCGTCTTCAGGATACCAATGGTGACGACCAGTTTGATAAAGTTACGTTGCTCAAATCGCTGGCAGGCAGTCCTGGAGAACATGGACCACACAGTATTATTCTCTCACCCGACAAAAATTCAATTTACATTTCAGCAGGTAATCACGTTGACGTTCCTGCGATGGATGTATATCGTCTGCCACCCGTTTGGAAGGATGATAATTTATTTCCGCAGATCAAAGATCCCCGAGGGCATGCCAACAATCGTGGTGCACCGGGTGGATGGATCGCACACATTGATTCCTTAGGAGAAAGATGGGAATTGGTAGGAGCTGGATTTCGCAATGAGTTTGATATAACCTTTAACGATGCAGGGGATTTATTTACCTATGACTCCGACATGGAATGGGATTTCGGAATGCCGTGGTACAGACCCACACGCATTTGTCATGTAACAAGTGGTGCTGAATTTGGATGGAGAACAGGCAATGGAAAATGGTCGCCACTGTATCCTGATAACCTTCCTCCTGTCATCAACATTGGTCAGGGCTCCCCTACCAATTTTATGAATGGATTGAGTTCAACGTTTCCTGATAAATATAAGAAAGCATTGTTTGCATTTGACTGGAGCTTCGGTATAATCTATGCCATTCATCTTACACCACAAGGTGCTTCGTATTCTGCGGAAGCAGAAGAATTTTTATCTGGTGCACCGTTACCCTTAACCGATGGTGCTTTCGGTCCTGATGGTGCCATGTATTTTTTAACAGGAGGTAGAAGATTAGAATCCGATTTGTATCGTATCACTGCCGTTGACAATCAAACACAAATCACTTCCGCAGTAGCAACAACCATCCCCGAAGCAAATCAATTAAGAAGAACACTAGAGCAATATCATGAGCCCAAAAAAGGTGCGATAGATGTGGCATGGCCAAATCTAAAACATGAAGATCGTTTTGTACGCTATGCTGCGCGCATCGCTGTAGAACATCAACCCGTTAGCGAATGGCAGGAACGCGCATTGAAAGAAACTGATCCTCAAATTCTCACACAAGCAATGATCGCTTTAGCAAGGCACGGAAAACCCGCATGGAAAGACAAGATGATTCAGGCACTTGTAAAAGTTGACTTTACCAAACTTACTCCTTTGCAGAAGATTGATATTGTTCGTGCATTTGAAGTGTTGATATTTCGAATGGGCAAACCAGAAGGCGCAACGAAGAACCAGTTGATTGCCTACCTGGATCCAAACTATCCATCATCATCAAACGAGTTGAACCGCGTGTTGAGTAAAGTGCTCGTTTACATCGGTGCACCTGGATCAGTAGAAAAAACGGTGACCTTACTCGTAAACGCAAAAGATGACCCTGCAGAGAAACTGGTAAGTGCTTCGAGTGATCTTATCATGAGAAATCCTCAATACGGATTGGACATCGCGAGAATGTTATCCAATGTGCCGCCCGCACAGCAAACGTATTTAGCTACTGTTCTTTCAGATGCCAATACAGGTTGGACACCCGAGCTACATGAAAAATATTTCAAGTGGTTTGCCAACGCCTTCTCATACAAGGGCGGCGTGAGCTACATTGGTTTCATTGACAAGGCAAGAAAAAAAGCTTTGGCTCATGCTCCTTCAGATAAGATGGAATACTATGATAAACTTTCAGGCGCTGAACTCTTAAGTGAATCAGGAAACGATCTGGTAAATCGCCGTCAACCAAAAGGACCAGGTAAAAACCGAAAGGTGGACGAAACATTGACTTTGCTGGATGAACCACTTGTCAATCGTGATTTTGAAAATGGCAAAAATATGTTTGATGCAACATTGTGCAGTTCGTGCCACAGCATGCGCGGTGAAGGTGGCGCAATCGGGCCGGACCTGACACAGGTGGGAACACGTTTTTCCGCTAAGGATATTTTGGAACACACACTTGATCCCAGTAAAGAAGTGTCTGACCAATATGCAGCAACTGTATTTACAATGAAAGACGGAAGTTCGATTGTAGGCCGATTGATCAGTGAGGATGATGGGAAATATACCGTTTCTCAGAATCCATTTGCTCCTCAAACATTGCGTGAGATTGCCAAGGCGGATGTTGTTTCTACCAAGCTATCCAAAGTTTCCTTGATGCTTCCAGGACTGCTGAATAGATTGAATGATGATGAAATTAAAGACATCATAGCCTACCTCGTAGCAGGAGGAAATCCCGACCACGAAGTGTATAAAGGTAAAGCCGATGTAAAGGCATCCGAATAATAATATTTTTGAAATTGTAAATTCATGATGATGAAATTGAATTCAGTATTTTCTCTTTTGATGGTTGGCTTAGCCATCATCTTTTCTGTTACATCGGCTTCATGCCAGAAAAAGAAAGACGGTTTTGTTCCTATTTTTGATGGCAAGACATTAAAGAATTGGGAGGGGGATCCTAATTACTGGCGCGTTGAAAATGGCAGTATCGTAGGAGAAATTACAGCAGATAAATTACTCAAGAGCAATACTTTTATCATATGGCGCGGTGGTGAGCCGAAAGATTTTGAATTGAAACTGGAGTATCGCATCAGCACTGACGGCAACAGCGGTGTTAACTACCGCAGCGTGCAAATTCCAGAACCCCCGTTTGCTTTGAAAGGATATCAAGCTGATATCGATGGTAAGAATAAGTACACTGGGCAGAATTATGAAGAGCGTGCGCGAACAACCCTCGCCTATCGCGGACAAACAACAAAGATCAATCCTGCTGATGACAAAGATGCTCCTATAAGAGATTATGTTAAAAATAACGCGTGGACCAAAGTAGAGGTAGTCAAAACGATGGATAAAGATTCTTTACAAAATTTTATAAAAAGTGAAGACTGGAATGAAATTCACCTTGTTGTAAAAGGCAATCGACTTTTGCATTATGTAAATGGTGTGTTGATGAGTGATGTAACGGACAACGATAATGTAAACCAAAAGATGTCTGGCTTGATTGGTGTTCAGGTACACGTAGGGCCACCCATGAAAGTGGAATATCGCAACATCAGGATAAAGCAATAGACTCCCTATTTGAATGAGCAAGTATCATTTTGTTTTGGTGGGGCTTACTATTTTGCCATCACTCTCATTCCAACCTGTTGGTGAATTGAAATTCAGAAAGCAGATGATTGCTTATGAAAGCAGTGAGTCGGTTGGTGTGTTTGATGTGAATGGTGATCAGCAGTTGGATATTGTGTCGGGCAGTTATTGGTATGAAGGTCCTGAATTTTTAAAGCGTCATTTTATTGGCAATGTGAAAAGAGTTGGTGAGTACTACGATGATTTTTCAACAATCCCCATGGATGTGAATGGCGATGGAAAAATGGATTTTGTCACCGGGGGATGGTTCGATGAAACACTTCGTTGGCGCGAAAACCCTGGAGATAATAATAAAGAATGGAATCTGCATGACATCATCAAAACCGGAAACATTGAAACTACTCGGGCGTGGGATATAGACGGAGACGGTTGGGAAGAGATCGTACCAAACACGCCCAAAAAACCATTGGTGTACTACACATTGTTGCGAGATGCTAAAGGAAAAGCAACCGGACAATTTTCTAAAACACAAGTGGCCGAAATGCATGGCCATGGTCTTGGTTTTGGTGACATCAATGGTGATGGTCGAAATGATTTTATTATTTCTTCCGGATGGATTGAAGCACCTGACGATCGGAAAAATAAACCATGGAAGCTCCATGAAGATTTTAATCTTGGAACAGCCAGCATTCCTGTCATTGTAGCAGATGTTAATCGTGATGGATTTAATGATCTCATTGTTGGACAAGGACATGACTATGGATTAGACTGGTATGAACAAAAACGTGTTGGGAAGACTAACACCTTTGTCAAGCACGCGATTGACCCTTACAGCTCACAATATCATACGATGGAATGGGTGGATATTGATAATGATGGCGAAATGGAATTGGTGACAGGCCATCGTTACCGGGCGCACAATGGAAAAGATCCCGGAGATAATAATTCACCAGGTCTTTACTATTTTAAATGGAACGGAGAATCATTTACAAAGAATGTCATCAGCTTCGGTCCGTTTGGTGAAGGCAAAGGAACGGGGGTATTCTTCTCAATAGCTGATTTACATAAAACAGGAAGGAAAGATATTGTTGTAGCAGGCAAGGATGGGTTATGTGTATTTCATAATTTGGGTACTGATTAGAAAATTGCCGCGTGATGTACAAGAGACGAATACGATTGACAAAATAATTTTTACGATAAACAAATAACCCTTGGCGAAACAACCCTGGACCGACAAAATTTCTAATGCTGCACAACTCGGTGGCATTGAAACTTCTGTCATTGATAATGGTGCCGGAAGAGGAACACGAATAGCCTGGATAAACACGGGAACCGGATTGCGTTATAAAGTTGTACTTGATCGCGCCATGGATATCGCTGATGCATTTTTTAATCAGCACAGCCTTGCGTGGATAAGTCATTTGGGTGTCACACCACCACAACCATTTTCACATCATGGTATCGATTGGCTTAAAACGTTTGGTGGTGGATTGCTTACAACCTGTGGGCTCAGTCATGTAGGTGGGCCCGAAACCGATTCATTTGGTGAACGTGGACTTCATGGAATGATTAGTAATTCTGCTGCTGAAATTGAATCCATCATACAACCAGATCCTGTGCGTGGCAAGATGGACATGAGCATTACCGGAATAATTAAAGAGACAAAAATATTTGGGCCAACCCTTGAACTCAGGCGCACCATTTGCGGAATACTTGGGAAACCTTTCATCCGAATTCATGACGAAGTGTTGAACAGAGGAAATACGCCGGCACCTCACATGCTCCTCTATCATTTTAATTTCGGATGGCCATTAGTAGATGAAGGAACAGAAATCATCTGGCAAGGCGATTGGCAATCCCCTAATAGCAATAGCAAAATATTTAAAGAAGGTAATGACTTCCATCGTTGCCCCGCTCCTATGGACGAACACAGTGGCAGTGGTGAAGAGGTTGCGTTCATTGATGTAACTCCGAATAACGATGGAATGTGTGAAGCGAGTTTATTTAATCATTCACTGGAATTAGGTGTTGTTATTCGATTTCCAAAAAAGCAATTACCGTGGCTAACCAATTGGCAACATCTGGGAAAAGGTGAATATGTTGTCGGGCTAGAGCCGGGAACGAACCCTCCTATTGGTCAGGCAAAAGCTCGGGAACAAAAACTATTAAGGCAGATACTACAGGATGAAACTCTTTCGTATGATATTGAAATTGAAGTTATACATCAAAATGAAAGTCGTAGAAATGAATTATTGAAAACAAATGACATTTAATCCATATATGTATTAAAAAGAAAAAAATAATCGAGATGAAAATAACGAACAAAGAAGGCCTCGCAGCGAAAGCATTAGAGCAAGGCAATGGCATATTAAGATTAGCACCAACATGGGTACCCAGATCATTCTGTGTGCCGGGGCGAAGAATCAAGTTACACCCTGATGACTATTATGTGCTCGGCGGAAATCGCGGAGGTATTGATGAGCGATGGTTTTCTTCAACAACACCCGCAAAGAATGGTCCTCTTACAGGAGAGTTTGAAGGGTTGAGTCCAGTTGTATTTAATGATGGAACAAAGGAAGTGTTGTTGTTATTAAAAGATGTTGTCGATGAATTGAAGGGCGCGATCATTGGCGATCGACTGTGGAACGAACATAAAAGCTGGCCGATGTATTCTAAGTTTTTTGATAACATGGGGCCATTGCCACACCATGTACATCACAACGATGAGAAAGCTGCACTCATTGGTCAGTTGGGAAAACCTGAAGCCTACTACTTCCCTCCACAAGTGAATAATCATGGTGGTGATTTTCCGTATACTTTTTTTGGAATTTCACCTGGTACTACGAAAGCACAAATTCGTGAATGCCTTGTCAACTTTACAAAAGGCGACAACAAGATCACCAACTTTTCATCAGCCTTCAGACTCGAACCCGGCACGGGCTGGGATGTACCTCCCGGAATGCTTCACGCTCCCGGAAGTATGTGTACCTATGAACCACAAAAAGCATCGGATGTATTTGCTATGTATCAATCACTCGTGAATGAAGCGATCATTCCTGAAGAGTTGTTGTGGAACGGAACACCGAAAGACAAGATGGGTGATTATGATGAGTTGATTGATGTGCTTGATTGGGAATTAAATGTCGATCCGAATATTCTTCAAACCCGTTTCATGGCTCCGAAGCCCGTTCATTCAATAGAAGAAATGAATGCTGAAGGATATGTTGAAAATTGGATTTGCTATAAGTCGGATGCATTCAGTGCAAAGGAACTTACCGTAGCACCCGGAGCAACTGTTACCATCAAAGACAGTGCTGCATACGGTATGATTATGATGCAAGGTCATGGAAAAATGGGTGTGTGGGATATTGAGACACCGGCATTGATCCGCTACGGACAACTAACACACGATGAATTCTTCATCACCGAAAAAGCTGCACGCGAAGG
>JBBRKB010000136.1:0-9306 GCA_038218385.1 Cytophagales bacterium
CACGGTCGATATTTCAAATTTGCAACGTCAGGTTATTTATACATTGGATGATGTGGGTCAATCAAAAGCTCATTCGGCTGTGCTTCGGTTAAAGCAATCCAATCCACATGTTACTTTCCGCGAATTCAACGAGCGACTCACATCTCAAAACGCGATTAACTACATCAAAGACTTTGATGTAGTTGTCGATGGCACCGATAATTTTGCCACGCGTTATCTATTAAATGATGCGTGTCTATTGTTAGACAAGCCCCTCGTTTATGGATCGATACTTAGATTTGAAGGGCATGTTTCGGTATTCAATTTCAAAATGAAAAATGGAGAACGCTCTACTAATTACAGAGACCTCTTTCCCCTACCACCCGATCCGGATAGTGTTCCAAATTGTGAAGAAGCAGGAGTGCTGGGTGTGTTGCCCGGTATGATCGGAACCATTCAAGCAAATGAGGTAATCAAAATTATTAACGGTGTTCACGAACCACTCATTAATACCCTGCTAATCCTCGATGCCGAGACCATGGACATCACTAAAATTAAAATCCAAAATCACGGAACGCGATCGACTATTAAGGAGTTAATCGACTATGACCTTTTTTGCAAAAGTGAACAGAAAAGTAAATATTTGATAAAATCAAACGAAGCCAACATGAAAGAGATTACCGTACAAGACCTTAAGAAGATGATGGATGAAGGAGCCGATTTTCAATTGATCGATGTTCGTGAAGAACATGAATTTGAAATTTGTAACCTGGGTGGTGAATTGATTCCCTTAGCTGATGTACCTCAGAACGTTGACAAAGTAGATAAAAATAAACAAGTGGTTATCCATTGCCGCAGCGGAAAACGCAGTGGTGATTCCATTTTATGGTTGGAGCGCAATCATAAATTCGAAAACCTCTATAACCTTAAGGGAGGCATTCTCGCTTGGGCTCGTGAGATAGATTCTTCCATGCCAACCTACTAGGCAGAAGAATCTATCTTCATCTATACCGCTATAGTTTCGATGCTGCTATTGCCTGTTCTATATCGGCAATAATGTCTTGCACATCTTCAAGACCAACAGATACCCTTATCAGTCCGGGTTTGATACCAACAGCTAATTGTTCTGCTGGTGAAAGTTTGGAATGTGTAGTAGACGCCGGATGTGTGGCAATTGTTCGGGTGTCTCCCAAATTTGCCGAATGTGAAATCATCTGCAGTGAATTCAAAAAGTTTCTTCCTCTGTCAATCCCACCTTTGATTTCAAAGCTTACCAATCCACCGCCTAATTTCATTTGTTTAAGAGCAATGTTATGTTGTGGGTGCGAGGGAAGGAATGGATATCTCACCACTTCAACTTCTGTGTGTTCTTCCAGGAAATGGGCGAGCTCCAATGCATTTTGTGAATGCTTCTCCATGCGAATGGATAAGGTTTCTAAACTCTTGGAAAGTATCCAGGCATTGAAGGGCGAAAGCGAAGGCCCCGTGTGACGGGCAAAAAACCTTACCTCTTTTATCAATTCTTTTGATCCTAATACAGCCCCTGCAATTACTCTTCCTTGACCATCCATAAATTTTGTTGCTGAATGCGTAACCAGGTGCGCGCCCCATCGGGCAGGCTTTTGGATATACGATGTAGCAAAACAATTATCGACATTCAGAATCAACTTATGCTTTGATGCTAATTTTCCCAACCACTCCAGATCAATAAGATCGAGAGCAGGATTTGATGGCGTCTCAACAAAAATCATCTTGGTGTTGGCCAAGATGCTATTCTCCCATTTCTCCGGTGCATCATTAATATCGACATAGGTATGACTGATTCCAAACTTCGGAAATATCATATTTAAAATCTGATGCGTTGAACCAAACACAGACCGTGAGGCAAGTATGTGATCGCCACTTTTTAACAACGCAGCCATACTGGTAAACATGGCGGCCATTCCCGATGCTGTGGCGATGCCATCTTCAGTACCTTCCATTTCACAAAGCTTCTCGATGAACTCCGTATTATTGGGGTTTGAAAAACGGGTGTAAATATTTCCAGGTATCTCATCTGCGAAAAGTGCCCGCGCCTGCTCGGCATCATCAAACACAAAACTAGACGTCATGTAAATAGGTGCAGAATGTTCTCTGTGCTGTGAACGTGGTATTTGCTTCCTTATCGACTCCGTCTGAATGCTCTTCTTCTTCATGCTAATTTTTTATTACTTCCACACTATAGGTTACGGTAGCGGTCTTCTCCAATGTTTTTGCTACCGAGCAATACTTCTCAACCGACAAACTTACTGCTTTCTTTGCTTTTTCCTCATCAATGTTGCCATACAATCTAAAGTGTGCATGCACTTCCGTGAAGAGCGAAGGCACAGCATCCTTCTCGCGCTCGCCCGTTACGGTCACCTTAATATCATCAAGCGTTTGTTTTTGCTTTTTAAGAATGTTGATAACATCAATGGCACTACATCCGCCCATAGCAGCAATCAAAAGTTGCATAGGCCTTACACCTTTGTTTGTTCCACCGATGTCCGGCGAAGCATCTATGTGTATGGAATTTCCAGACTCATTTTTAGCCTCCATGTGAAACGTATCGCTTACTCTTTCTAGTTCAATTTTTATCATGCTGTTCTTTTTTTATCAATGAGCCGGCTACCATCCCAAACAAACTGGCGCCCACAGCAGGTACCAGACTAGGAATCGAAATCGGGAAGTACAAAAATATAAACCACGTAATCATTCCAAAAACCATGGAACAAATAGCACCATAGGAATTTGACGGTTTCCAATACAGGCCAAAGGTAAGGGGAATAAACAATGACACCAGACTAAAAACGGAGGACGCTCCCACCAATTCGTATATGTTTGTATTCAGACATGCTAAAACGATTGCAATTAATCCGAACACCGCTACTGAGATACGCGTGGTCAGCAACAATTGTTTATCGCTTAGCTTCCCTTTCATAAAAGGTTTTACAATGTTTTCTGAAAAAATAGAAGAAGGTGCTAGTAATGAAGAGCTGGTGGTGCTCATAACGGCACTAAGCAGTGACCCAAAAAACAAAATCTGAACAGGTAAAGCCGTATGGGCCAGTACCATGTTTGGCAATGCTAATTGTTGATCGCCAACTAACTGATCTGCGTAGAGATGCTTGATGCATAAGCCAATAAAGAGCGGAAGCATGGCAATGGTAAGGTAAAGGAAGGCCGAATAGAAACACGACCGTACCGCAACTTTAGCGGAAGCAGAAGACATTACGCGTTGGAATACATCCTGTGAGGGAATGGAACCAAGACCCAGCACAGACCACGCTGCCAGGTATTCTACTATGCTAACCCAATTACGTTCGGGGAAGAATTTAAAATTTGATGCCGGTACTTCCTTTAAAACAGTAGCAGCTCCGCCCGCTTCATCGGCCAACACAAAGGCCAGAATCAACAAGCCCACTACGATCATTATGCCCTGAAAAAAATCGGTTATAGAAATCGCCCACATACCCCCAATAAAAGTATATAGTGTGACCACCATGGCACTCGCGATTATCCCCTGCCACACCGGAAGCCCGGTGACAACATTAAGGATCAATCCCAAAGCCACCAGTTGGGCAGCGGCATATCCGAAATATGATGGAATCAATAGCACGCTTGCCAGAAACTCCGTCCTCTTTCCAAACCGATCCTTGAAAAAATCAACAAGGGTCATCAGGTTGAGATTATACAACTTTCTCGCATAGAAAAAACCAAAGAGAAGAAGACAAAGTGCGGCACCAAATGGATCTTCAATCACGGCATACAATCCACCTTCAAGAAATTGAGATGATGCACCAAAAACTGTTTCCGACCCAAACCATGTTGCAAAAAGTGCGGCAGTGCTAAGCGCAATGGGCAAACTTCTGCCAGCTAACATATAATCACTTGATGAGCTTACTTTTCTTGAGGCCCAAAGACCCACAGCAATGGTGATAAGAATGTAGAGAATGATAAAGGCAAGTAGCAATTCAGAAGGTTAAAGAATTGCTTAAAAATACATTGCCAGAGATGGGATCCAAAACCCTTAAATAGAAAATCCCTCGAAATCCTTGATCGCGAGGGATAATCATTGTCTATAGTTGGCTTTAATCTTATTTCAAATGTAAAGGGAAAAAATTAAAATCCAACATTGAAATCGATTACATGAAAACTAAAGGGTTGAATAGCAATATTCGGAGTTTAGCGCAAGGACAGGCGAATGCAAAACTAAAACCTCTTAAAGTGAAAATCCCCCGAAGTACTCGACTAAGGGGGATCGTCATGTCTATAGTTGGCTTTAATCTGAGCGTAAATTTAGTAGATTTTAACAATTTAACAAGCGATTGCACTAAACTTTATTGAAAAAATCATCTTTTGGTAAAATTATCGACCAAGTGAATCATTAAGGATAAGAGAATCAGCTCGATGCATTAAAGTATCTTCCTCAAAATATCCTTCTTGTATTCTTTCTTTCAATTGTGGTTTTGACCCCGGAAAGGTAGTACGTCTGGAGATATCGTAACTCACAAGTAGCAATGAAACCAAAAAAACAATCGATACACCAACGAAAATTTTCTTCGACCGGGACATATTAAATGTGCTCCAGAATCTTGTCAGATAATTCTACATTGTCTGATAGCAATTCATAGAATTGGTCTTTGTTAACCTTCAACGCAATCACATCTGTCTGCGCAATCATCAGATTTGTGTTTAGGAAATTTTGACTTGCCATCATCTCACCAATAAATTGTCCTTCACCATAATTGGCTACCAGCTCTCCTCGCTGATAAAGTTTAATTGAGCCTGAAACAATTACGTAAAAATCATGATTGGCAGACTCATCAAGAATAAGAGAGTTTTCTTTCGAAACGCGTTCCTCACGACTAATGTCCGCCAGGTAGGAAAGTGTGATGCCCGGGATTTTTTCAAAAATTGGGATGCGCTGAAAGAACAATATCTTTTCAAACACCGTCATCTTTCTTCCATAAATAATCAAATCGTTTAACTCCCTTCTTAAGGCGGGCTTAAGCCGACCTACGTTTTCATCAAACTCTTTTGGGTCGATCTGATACAATGCCCAGGCAGATATTTCATGTATCAATTTATCGGGGTTGAACAATTGGGCAATCAAATCCAATTTGAAGTCTATCATTTGCTGCGTTCCTATCTGGAACAAGATGCAGGCTTTAGTCCAACGATTGGCTTGAGTAAAATCCCTGTTGATCATGAACTTTAATACGAGTTTCGAATCAAGTTTCACGCGCGGATAAAAATCATCCAGCCTACTTATCCGTTCGTTTTCTGTCAGATCATCCAGAATGGGAATTACCCGCTGCTTAAGTTGTTCCGATAAAAATACATCCAGCAATTCCACTGCGTATGTTATGCCCTCTGCCGTGCCGCTATCAATATTTTCTTTCACAAGTTGAATGGATCGTGTATCATACAACATAGCCAGCAGCATGTAGATGTGCTCAATATCATTTTGAATCTCCCAATGAAGCGACTTTTTAATTTGGTCAGCAAAACCTTCATCTCCAATTTCTTGCATAGCACTAAGGTTCCACCGGATATCGGCAATGTCGGCTTCGATGACATACTTGATGCGTGAAATTTGTGAAATGCCTGCCTTGAACCCACATTCGCCCAAAGCAACCAAAACCTGTGACACCACCACCTTATCAGGATAATCCATTTTTCCCCAAAGTATTTCCTTCGATCGCTGCCCTCCTATCCTGCCGATGGTTTGAATAATTCGTAGCATGACCTGAGTTAATTGCCCACTGCGATAAAACGAAGATTCGAGTAATGGCAAAGTTGTTTGCCCAATCTGTACCAGTGCATTCATCGCCTGGTTGCTATACACAGGATTGCCCAGGTTTTCAATCAGCGAGTTGATGACTTCCTGGTTATTCTTTTTTATAGAAGTCTTAATGGCCGTATTGCGCACTTTGGGTTCACTATCAGAGAGCAATTCTATTAAGAAAGAAATGCCTTCATCTTTAGAGGTATTCAACACCAACTCAGCGGCGTAATGCCGGTCATTCGGATCGGATGATCGCGACAATTGTTGTATTCTCGTTTTCGTAATGTTACCTTCACTTTCCAGAATTAATTGCAGATCATTTGCACTTAAGATATTTTTGTCCGCTCGCTCAACTTTAGATTCATCAAGCCGGATTACATATTTATCCGAGACTGACAGACCTTTCAACTCATTCATTCTTTCCTGGGCGTAATGACGTGAGGCATCATCCGTATTTTTCATCAGTATGTTGATCCACGAAGGCATGTTGCCTGCGTTGATCTTTTCAAGCAACTTAAAAGAAAATACAGATTTTGAAGAGCTTGGCAGGGATAGCATTTTTTCCAATTGGGAAACTACACGGGTAAAGCCTTTCTCAAGTTTTGTGATTTGTAAATCGGAACTTTCAAGCTTCGCCCTGATCTTGGAACGATATCCGTTATATAGTCTATCGACAACAAAATAATAAAGAACTACCAATACTATTATTAAAATCGGAATGTGCACAATCTTAAAAAAAGGAACAAAGGCGAAACCAAAAATCAACAACCCACCAATAAAACGAGCCGACTCATTGACAAGACCTTCTACTTTCGTTTGAATGTTGAACCGAAGGCGACTGTCCATTGGAATGAAGAATAATTTGAACACAGGATTTTCGAGGGAGTCGCGGATGGTCCAATTAAACAAACGGCTCAAGGAAACAAACAAGAAGAAATAGACAAAACCTGCAGGTGATGCTATTTTATCAAAGCCCATAAAAAAACCTGAGAATATAGATCCTAAAGAAAATATGCCCACGATCAATGGCATCAGAAAGAGGGCGACCCGAAGCCCATAATTCTTGATGATTTTACTATTGACAAAGGTCTGCATGAGCAAGCTTAACCCATACACCGATCCGGTAAAGAAGGCCATGAAGTTGGTAAGCTCCCGCTCATTTGGATACTGTTGCTTGGCTAGTTCTTGAAACGAGTATTGCGTAAACACAAACGTGATCACCGATATCAAAAGGAACGATGACATCAACAAGATGTAGGGGTCAGCAAACATCTTTCTTAATGTGGTCTCTTTTCTTACCGTGGAACCAAACTCCCTTGGATCATTTTTAGTGATTGAAAACCTAAATGAGATGATGGTCATCAAGAGGAAAACCATCAGGATACTGACCAGGCACACCCAGAGATAATCGGAAGTCTTCGGTACAAGTGATGTAGTAAAAGGTATGGAAAAGGTAGCCACGATGGCCGCTATTAACTGGCCTGTATCAATCCAACCGATAATTCGTTTTGATTGCCTGAAGTTGAACAGCCTTCCAAAGATTCCCCAAAAACTAAGCAGCAATACCGCAGTGACCGGGCCAATCATGCAATACATAGTGAAGAGTAATATTTTTTCGTATGCAGGATCACCGTAGTGAAGCAACCAGTACACACCGAACGTAAAACCAAACACTAGCAGAATACTTGTTAAGACAAGCGTGGTAAACTTTATCCAGTTTTGAAAAGTAGTGAAGATGGCGGTGGTCATTATCCCCAATCCTCCAGCAACAAGAAATGCTTTGTCAAGGTACTCTCCTAGTCTGTTGAGGAAAAGGGAGTCGGCCGTTACCTGATACACCGAAAGAAACACCCCCATGAAGAACCCGGTACAAAGCATGAGCACGACCTGGGTTTGCTCTTCGCTTTTCAATCGGATGGCGCCCGCAAATTTAAATGCCATACAGTAGTGTAAAATCCATTTCTAAAAATAAATAAAAAAACCGGTCTGTTGATACAAACCGGCTTTTTATGAATTCATAATATTAGTTAAAAGTTATTATTTCGTCTTGGTTGAATCTGCTTTTGGTGTAACGCCAGCCTTTTCATTAGTATACTCGGAATTCAAACCAGCAACCACATCTTGTGTTACATCCAAGCCGGGAGTGCCATAGAGCATGTCGCTTGATGGATCAAATTTTATAATCACTTCTATCCCTTTTTCATCACTGTATTTTTTCAAGAAAGAGGTGAGCCTATCATAGATTTCCTGGGTCATCTTTGCTTCTTCCTCCATCATATCTTGCTGAAGGCTTTGTTGATACATTTGAAGATTCTGTTGCTTCTTGGTTAAATCCTCGGCAAGCGCGCGATCTTGAGATATCGTAAGGTTGCCGCGTGAGCGTTGATAATTATCAATTTCGCCCTGAAGGCCCATAGCACGATTGCGATATTCGCTGTTCAGTTTCTCGCCTTTGTCCTGAAATTGCTTTTGACCCGTTTTTACATACTCATAGTTTTTCATGAGTGAATCGGTGCGAACAAACGCAATTTTACTATCAATTGATCCCGATGAAGAAAATCCGGTTGATGACGAACCCGATGAACCCGAGAAGTGTAGAAAATATAAAACACCTACTGCCACTAGCAATACGATGTTCAGAATGATAGAAATGTTTTTCATTTTTAGGCTTAAGTTTAAGGCGGCAAATATAACCATCCTTTTAAATTTCCAAGAACTAAATCGTTAATTCCCTTGATTACGCCCTTATTCATTTGATTTTAACATCCAGCAGTTGAACGGTTATCCCTGTCTAAGAATTTCCCTTAACTCGCTGAGCATCATAGCGGTTGCACCCCACACAATCTCGCCATCGATTTCAAAGCAAGCCGCATTAAGTTTATAAGTATTGGCGATGGTGATCACAGTTTGGTGTACAGCACCTTCTTCAAGCAATTCTGTCAACGACCCCACAATAACCCTCGCTACCTCAAAGGGATCGGGTACATATAAAGGAGTTGTATCCATAACGCCGATCACCGGGGCAATCAAAAAATTACTGGGAGCTACATGAAAGTCGCTCAGCCTTCCAATAATCCGTATCCCATCTTTTACGCCTATTTCCTCAAATGTTTCACGAATTGCGGTATCCATGTAATTCTCGCCTGGCTCTGTTTTTCCTCCTGGCAGACTTACTTGCCCACTATGGGTTCCCACATACTCGGGACGTTTGATTAATGGAAAAAAGATTTGGCCATCCTGTTCATAAAAAAGAATAAGTACACTGCTAGGGCGTGGTGGAAGTGAATGATCAAAGCTTGGCCGCGCATTACCTTTTGATGAAACCCCCATCAATTGATGCGCTGTGGCGCCCGGCAATGGTTTCTTCAATCGTTCCTCAAGAAAAGCGGTTAATGTAGCGAGTGAAAAATCCATTATTTTATCAAGCGTAAAGTCGACTACAGGTGGCAGGCATCACGATACTTTTGTTCAACGTTCTCGCCTTTCTCAAGAGCCTTTTTAAAATAGGAACAAGCCGT
>JBBRKB010000137.1:0-9196 GCA_038218385.1 Cytophagales bacterium
ATCTTACGGCTCTTCAGCTACGCCGTATTTTAGTACTCGCTATTTAGCAATACTCAACAGGGGGGTCATTATTGCAGTGACTCACCCGCGTGGCGGATCAGAAAAAGGTCAGAAATGGTATACAGATGGTTTTCAAACTACGAAGTCCAACACGTGGCGCGACTTTATTGCTAGTGGAGAGTATTTGATAAAAAATGGCTACACGAGTCCGGAACACTTGATCGGGGAAGGTACCAGTGCGGGGGGCATCTTGATCGGCCGTGCTATAACAGAGCGTCCAGACTTATTTGCTGCGGCCATCAGCAATGTGAGCATCTCCAATGCTCTCAGGGCAGAAGAATCACCAAATGGCCCAGTCAATGCGCCAGAGTTTGGCACTGTTAAAGATTCAATACAGGCGATGGCACTCTACGAGATGGATGCCTTTCAGCATGTGAAAGACAGTACAAACTACCCTGCGGTAATTTGTATAGGTGGCATGAATGATCCGCGTGTCATCGCATGGGAGCCAGGTAAATTTGCCGCTGCTTTGCAACATGCTTCCACTTCCGGCAAACCGGTGTTGATGCAAGTCAATTATGACAATGGGCATTTTACTGAAGACAAGAAAGTGACCTTTCGAAATTTTGCCAATATGTATGCCTTCGCTCTCTGGCAGGCAGGCCATCCTGATTTTCAACCCAAGTAAATACGATCAAAAAAGATTACTTCAATCCAACGGCTCCGAATTCTCGCTGCCCAACTGGATCAACTTTTCATACTCCTTGTTGCTGAGGTCACGTTGAAAAAAGTTGATGGGGTTGATGTGTTTGTCGTTGAACAATACTTCATAATGTAGGTGGGCTGAAACCGAAGTGCCTGAGTTGCCAACGAAAGCGATAACCTGTCCGCGCTTTACTAATTGTCCTTCGGTTACATTGAATTTTGATAAGTGCGCATAACGTGTTTCAAATCCATATCCATGATTAACGTACACTACATTTCCATAGCTGTCGGAGCTGTAGGCTTTCACAATTTTGCCATCACCTGTAGCATACACGGGGGTCCCTTTTGATGCCGAGAAATCAAGGCCATTGTGTTCTCTTACAATATTTAAAAGCGGATGGAGGCGAAGGCCAAAGGTAAGATGGAGCCTGTCAAGTTGCCGGTTGTCAATGGGTTGTATGGCGGGCCGTGATGCCCACATTTTAAGTTTTTTGTTGGTTAACTTTTCAAGTTCTTTATACGATTGAATTTCAATGTCCATTTGATGGCGTAGTTTATCAAGGCGCTTATAATGGTATTGAATTGTAGGGAACATCAGCGCATCGGCATCCAGGATTTTCTCGCTACCTCCTGTACCGGCATCACGTATAGAACTTTGCAAAGGACTTGAATCTAAGATAACCCTATAATTCTGGTCATCCCTTTCGATCAATTCAGATAATTGCCGGTTTGAGTTTTCAATGCGCTGGCC
Source organism: Cytophagales bacterium (assembly GCA_038218385.1). Lineage (GTDB taxonomy): Bacteria > Bacteroidota > Bacteroidia > Cytophagales > Cyclobacteriaceae > JBBRKB01. Next base: position 1,457 of record JBBRKB010000137.1, read on the forward strand.
GAGGATTTTCCATTCCGTTTTCAGGGTTTTGTTTTTTTGTTCAAGCCACACCTCTTTCAGGGAGTATCCGCCTTCTACATAAAATACAAAAGCACCTATTGAAAGTAAGATGGAGAGCGCGATGAACACTACAGTTTGTCTAAAAACTTTCTTCCCTGATGAGAACGCTGGTTCGTATTTGCATGCTTCGGGATTATATGTGTAGACAGGTCTTGGCATGGTTAGTCAAGTGACTGGTTTGATTTTTTACTTAGCGACATCAGCACGTTATAATCCTCGCTCGAAAGGCCTTCAATCATATAAATCATAGGATCAACATTGTCTCCTTGTTGTATAATTTCATAATGTAGATGGGGGACAATCGACCCACCTGTGCTGCCTACATATCCAATGTCTTCTTTCTTTGTTACGTGTTGGCCAGGCTTTACCAGAATGTCGTCCATGTGTGCATACCGTGTTATAAAACCGTTGCCGTGGTCTATTTCCACATAATTTCCATACCCTGCTTGTAGCGAACTTCTGTTTACACGGGTAACTTTGCCTGGTGCCGTTGCGTGAATGACGGTTCCTCTTGGAGCAGCCAGATCCAAGCCGGGGTGTGAATATTTACCTTTATGAAAAGGATTGATTCGAGTGCCAAACCCGCTGACCATCAGCTTGGTATTCATCTCACTCAGAGGAGGTAAGGTAGGTATGGATTCCAATTGGGCGGCATCTTTAGATTTTATTTCAACGCGCTGTCCGAAGGCGGAGTTGACTTCTGAAGTACGGTTGAAAAGCTGGTCGGTTTTTGTTTTTAAATCGTTGAACTGCTGGGTGTATTCGTCTGGGTTGGCAAGTAATATATCATTTGAATGATTTCGTGCCGGTTTAATTTTTTCTTCATCCAATTCTTCAAAAAGCTGGACATGGAGGGAATGGTCTTGCTCTCGCAAATCTCTTAGTGAGGATTCGATCCCTTGAAGTTGAGAAGTGAGGATGACTTTATGTTTACTAAGCGCGTTGTTTTCTTGCTTAAGTGAGGTGGCTCTTTTGGTTTCCATAAGTTGCTCGGAAATTACCACCAGCCCAGTAAGCATAAGGCCTGCGACCACCACAAGTCCAAGCGAATACCACACGATATTCCAGATTGAGATTTTAGCACGCTCATAGTGGCACGTTTCAGGGTTGTAGTAATATTTCGAATTGCCCATGAAAACTCTTTCTTAATGCCTAATTGCGTTTAATTTTGTGCCCTTGCTTATTTGTAGAAGCAGCTAAATTAGTAAAAATAGTATTACATAAAAGTTTTAACCAGGCATTGGTGATGGATTCGGCAGAGATACGAAGTAAGTTTTTAGAGTTTTTTAAGGGAAAAGGTCACCTGATTGTACCTTCTGCTCCCTTGGTGTTGAAGAATGATCCGTCCTTGTTGTTCACCAATTCGGGTATGGTACAATTTAAAGACTGCTTCCTGGGGAATGCTAATCCCAAAGCCACCCGGATAGCCGATACACAGAAATGCCTTCGCGTAAGCGGAAAGCATAATGATCTTGAAGAAGTAGGGATTGATACCTACCATCATACCATGTTTGAGATGTTGGGCAACTGGTCGTTTGGTGACTACTTTAAAAAAGAAGCTATTGAATGGGCATGGGAACTTCTTACGGATGTATATAAACTTCCAAAAGATCGACTTTATGTTACCGTGTTTGGTGGAGATGAAGTTGACAAACTTCCGGTTGATCAAGACGCTTTTGATTTTTGGAGACAACATATAGACCAAAGTCGGATCCTGCATGGCGTCAAGAAGGATAATTTTTGGGAGATGGGTGAAACCGGTCCGTGTGGCCCTTGCTCTGAAATACATATCGATCTTCGCTCTGACGAAGAGATTAATAAGCTACCGGGCAAAGCATTGGTAAATGAGAGCCATCCACAAGTGATTGAAATCTGGAACCTGGTGTTCATGGAGTTCAACCGAAAAGCTGACAGTTCACTTGAAAAATTACCCGCACAACATGTTGACACTGGGATGGGATTTGAACGGTTGTGTATGGCCATTCAAGGCAAAACATCCAACTATGATACAGATGTTTTCACGCCACTTATAAATTTCATTGCAGAAGCATCGCATATTAAATACGGTATTGATGAAAAGACAGACATCGCTATGCGCGTAATGTCCGATCACATTCGTGCCGTTGCATTCACCATTGCCGATGGCCAGCTTCCTTCCAACAACGGTTCGGGCTACGTGATAAGAAGGATATTAAGAAGGGCGGTTCGCTATGCGTTTACGTACCTCAATTTCAAAGAACCATTTCTTTATAAGCTTGTCGCAATTTTGAGTTCTCAAATGAAAGAGGCGTTTCCTGAACTTGAAAAGCAAAAAGAGTACGTGAGTAAAGTAATTTTTGAAGAGGAAACCAGCTTCTTGAGAACATTGGAGAAAGGTTTGAAGCGATTGGATGCCATTCAAGCTGACTTGAAAGGATCCGTTATTAGCGGTCCTTTGGCATTTGAGCTTTATGATACCTTTGGCTTTCCATTAGACCTTACTTCCCTCATCGCCCGCGAGCGCAACATGCAAGTGGATGAGAAGGGTTTTCAAGTAGAGATGGTAAAACAGAAGACGCGCTCCAAGGCCGATGCATCCAAAGAAACGGGTGATTGGATAATGGTGGGCGATGATGTGAAAACAAAATTCATCGGCTATGATTTTCTGGATGCCGATGTGAAAATTGTACGCTACCGAAAGATCAAGCAAAAGAACAAAGACCTCTATCAACTCGTATTTGATCAAACCCCTTTCTATGCCGAAAGTGGCGGGCAAGTTGGCGATACAGGCTACATTGAAAGCATTAACGAACGGATATACCTTATAGACACAAAGAAGGAAAACGAGCTGATCATTCACCTCGCAGAACAGTTGCCTGAAAATTTGACTTCATTATTCACAGCAAAAGTTGATGCGCATAAACGTCAGCTCACGATGGATCATCACTCGGCCACGCATTTACTACATGCTGCCCTTCGCACGGTTTTAGGAAAGCATGTTGAGCAGCGCGGTTCCCTGGTTAATGATACAGTACTTCGTTTTGACTTCTCCCATTTTGCCGCCATGACACCTGAAGAAATCCAACAGGTAGAAGACCTCGTGAATAAAAAGGTACGGGAAAATGTTGCCCTTGACGAAAAGCGAGATGTGCCCATTGAAGAGGCGAAGCAACTGGGAGCCATGGCACTGTTTGGTGAAAAGTATGGCGACTTTGTACGGGTAATTACATTTGACCCTACATACTCGGTTGAACTTTGTGGAGGAACACATGTAAAAGCCACGGGTAACATTGGCTCGTTTAAAATCATATCCGAGAGCTCGGTTGCTGCTGGCATTCGAAGAATTGAGGCTGTGACATCGGAGGAAGCAGAGAAGTTTGTTCGGAATGAATTAGCCATACTGGAAGAGGTAAGAGGTGTTTTTAAAAACCCAAAAGATTTGCTGAGTGCCACCAAAAACCTTCTGGAAGAAAAGCACGCACTCGAGAAAAAACTCGAAGCCATTAATGTAGAAAGAGCCAACCTTATAAAAGACCAACTGGTTAGCAAAGTTCAAAAATCGAATGGCTATCATCTGATCCTTGAACGTGTGGAAGTTCCCAATGCAGATGCCTTAAAAAATATTGCGTACGCCTTACGAAATCAATTTGACGACTTGCTCATGATTCTGGCAGCTGATGTGGATAGCAAACCACAGGTAGCGGTAATGATTGGTGAAAAATTAATGGAGTCAAAGAAATTTCACGCAGGCAATATGGTGAAAGAGCTGGCGAAAGAAATAGATGGAGGAGGAGGAGGGCAGCCTTTCTTCGCCACGGCAGGAGGAAAGAACCTTAATGGATTAAATGCGGTTTTGGAAAAAGCCAGACAAATGCTTTAACCAGCTAATCCGTTTTTTATTCACCACAATAGACAAAAAGTCCCGGCTTATTTTTTAAAATGAATTCATTAGCAGAAAAGTATACGACTGTAATCGGGCTTGAAGTTCATGCCCAGCTTAACACACAAAGCAAAATTTACTCTGCTGATGAAAACAGCTTTGGCAGTGAACCGAATACAAACATAGGTGTGATTACGTTGGCTCTTCCGGGCACATTACCTAAGTTGAATAAAAAGGTATTGGAGTTTGCCATTAAGATGGGGCTTGCCTGTAGCTCAACCATTTCACGCTTTACTATTTTTGACCGAAAGAATTATTTCTATCCTGATTTACCAAAAGGATATCAATTGACGCAAGACCGCACGCCCATCTGCATAGGTGGTCATGTTCTCATTCAAACATCTAAAGGTGAAAAGATCATTCCCTTAAACCGCGTGCACATAGAGGAAGACGCAGGTAAGTCTATTCACTTAGATGGCGTTGCCGATACCTTATTGGATTTTAATCGCGCGGGTGTTCCACTTATTGAAATCGTAACCGAGCCAGAACTTCGTTCATCAGAAGAAGCCGCTGTGTTGCTTGCTGAGGTACGAAAACTTGTGCGCTACTTGGAAATTTGTGATGGTAACATGGAGGAAGGTTCGTTACGATGTGATGCCAATGTATCGGTGATGTTGAAGGGTAGCACACAGTATGGGAAGAAGGTGGAAATTAAAAACATGAACTCCATTCGCAATGTGCAACGTGCCATCGACTTTGAAGCGGCACGACAAAGGGAAGAACTTGAAAATGGAAACATCATCATTTCGGAAACCCGATTGTTTGATGTTGATTCCGGCAAGACGTTTAGCATGCGAACAAAAGAAGAACTAAACGACTATCGCTACTTCCCTGATCCGGATTTGAGCCCGGTGATTGTTTCGGAAGAATGGTTGTCATCCATTAAACAATCCATGCCAAGCTTGCCGAATGCGCTGATTGAGAAATTTACATCCGTCTATCTACTCTCCGCATATGATGCGCGTGTATTGACCGACACAAAAGAACTCGCCAGGTACTTTGATGATGTTTGCCAACAAACAAAAAATTTTAAGGCTGCATCGAACTGGGTAATGGGCCCCGTGAAATCGTATTTGAATGAAGCCAATCTTTTGGCTAATCAATTCCCCATTCCATCACACATGATCGTACAATTAATTGCTTTGATTGATGAAGGAAAGATAAACTTTTCAACAGCCTCCAAGCAGATTTTTCCTGAGTTGTTAAAGAATCAAGATCGTTCCGTGATGGACATTGCCCAACGATTGAACATTATTCAAGATAGCACCAGCGATACCATCATTCCCATAGTAGATCAGGTGCTCAAAGAGTTTCCGTTGAAGGTCAAAGAATTTAAGATGGGCAAGAAAGGTATTATGACTATGTTTATGGGAGAGGTGATGAAGCGGAGCAAAGGAAAAGCAGATCCCAAAAAAGCAACCGAAATTTTAACTAAGAAACTGACCGAAGTATGAAAAATTTGAAGGGACTTGTTTTGTTTTTTTTCTCACTATGTGCATTTGCCACATGTTCCTCTTCCAATAAAGAAGAGACTGCCGATGCCAGCGAAGACCCCTTTGTTACGGTGACGGGCAAAGTTCAATATCCACAGAAAGGTACGATCACAATAAGTGAAATTTCGGATGTGGGTGCGAGTGGATGGTCCGATACCATTACGTTGAATCCGGATAGCACATTTAGCAAGCGTGTACCTGTAAAAGAGCCAGGCTATTACCGGATAAGTTTTTATAATACGCAGGTGGTAAACCTGATCTTATATAAAAGTAATGTGGAAGTACATGTTGATGGCCGCAACGCGAATGGATTTAGTGAGGTGAAAGGATCGCCAGAAATTGATTTTATCATCAAGGCGAACCAAATGATGAACGACATTCAACAGTCACCTGAGTTTGCAAAATTAAATAGTGATTTTGAAGCAGCGCGACAGGTCGGTGACCAAGCCAAGATGCAGACGTTACAAGCGGAATACTTTGAGATCATGAACACGAAACAAAAGGAAGTTGCTACATGGGTAAAACAGCAACCTGCTTCGTTGGGTGTTATAAATTTTCTTTCTGGAAATTCGTTGGACAAAGATTCTTTCTTTGATGTATATGCTTCTGTTGCCGATAAGTTGAAAAAGGAGTGGTCCAATTATCACCACGCAAAAGTTTTCATTGATATGGTTGAAAAACAAAAGGCAACGTCCATTGGCCAGGTGGCACCTGATATTAATTTACCAAACCCGGAAGGTAAAATTATTCCGTTGTCTTCGTTAAGAGGAAAATATGTTTTGGTTGATTTCTGGGCGAAGTGGTGTGGACCCTGTCGGCAGGAGAACCCTAATGTAGTGCGGGTTTACAATAAGTATAAAGACAAAGGGTTCACTGTGTATGGCGTGTCACTTGACAGAAGTAAAGAGGATTGGGTGAAGGCGATCAAAGATGATGGGCTGACATGGACACATGTTTCAGATTTAAAGTACTGGCAATCGGAGGCGGCTCAACAATATAACATTACCGGAATTCCGTTCAGTCTGTTACTTGATCCTAAAGGTGTTATCATCGCCAAGAACCTTCGCGGTGGTGCGCTCGATAAAAAGTTGGCTGAAATTTTTAATGATTAAAAAAATAACATGTTAAAATCAATGAGAAGAATTACCCTGGTGCTTATCGTTACAGTAGCTATACTTTCCTGCGACAAAAAGAAAGAGACAACGAGTGAAGGTACCTCAACCCTTGCTTATGAAACGAAAACCTTTCGACTTGAATCTGCGGGTGGATGCTCAGCAGATACGTTACTATGTGCGAGCTATGAAGTTCAATATCCTGTCTTTAATGCGTTGCCTGCTGCTGTTGCCGATTCCTTGAAGAAACAAATGGATGCTGCCCTTGATACTGGCAATCCTGAACTTGCATCATCACCTTTTGAAGTTGACGGTAAAGCGTTCATTGAAGATTTTGAAAATTTTAATAAGGAATTTCCCGATGGATCTATGGGTTGGTATTATCGCGGTGATGTAGTACCTACTGTCACCGTTGATACCTTGATTTCCCTCACTGCCACAAATGAATATTTCACGGGAGGTGCACACGGCGGATATGGTACGTACTTTATCAATGTTGATCCCCGAACAGGAAAATCTTTTACCCTCAATGATTTTTTTAAACCCGGATATAAGGACAAGCTCGCAGCCCTCGGTGAAAAAATATTCCGAGCAACATTAGACATACCCGACACCACCTCACTGGCCGATGCCGGGTATGAATTTCCTGATAATCATTTTTATCTGAATGATACGTATGGATTTACCGAAGCAGGAATTCTGTTTGTATTTAATGTTTATGAAATAGCTCCATATTCTTTAGGTTCTCAAGAAGTATTGGTACCCTACGATAAGGTATCAACACTTCGTAAATAAAATTTAGAACGGATAAAATTTCGTTTTCAATAATGAGATAAAATTTTTTATACTTGAGAAATGAAACGCTATAAGGTAAATTTATTTTCTAGTCTAGAAGGTATCTACCTGTGTTTCGTACCCGACAAAAGAAAAGGAAACTTTACCATCAGCTTGTTTAGTATCGAGAGTGAAGGTTCCATCGCCATCACTTACAGTTCCAAGGGTTGTTCCGTTAAGAATTACATTCATTCCAGGTAAAGGATTTCCTTCTTCATCTTTTACAACTCCCTTCACTACCATGGTTCCGTTTGTTTTTTCATGAATGGTTTCCAAGAGGAATTTTTTATTGACTGGTTCAACGTTTCCAGTTTCAACCGAT
>JBBRKB010000138.1:0-9174 GCA_038218385.1 Cytophagales bacterium
CAAATTATTTATCAATTTGTTGAAAAATTTGGATTCACTGATATATGTTTTCATAATCGATCCTATTTTATTGTTAATAATTTCCAACTCAGTAGCGACTGGAAAGAATTGCCCTTTTCGATTCCTGATTTTGAGCGAGTAAATTCTATGCGAAATAAAATTGATAAGGTAAGTATGGATTCATTGTCAATAATTTTTGAGCCGAAGAACTTCTTTTCAGATATCTCACTGGATATGAGAGAATTTAAAAAGGACATAAATTTCCCTCAAAAAAAATATTTAGGAAATGGCTACTATAGGGTTAATGACAATTCCTTCGAGGTCTATTTTAATGACAGTAAATCAGTTTATTATGAGTTTCACAAGTGCGATGAGTAATAGGTGAAAGTGACCAAGCCTTATTATCCTTACAACGGTAATTTTCCAGCCATGAAAAGCATAGAAAAAGACGAGTATAAAAATTTTTTGTCAGCTATAAAGGAGAAGATACATATGGCTCAGTATGAAGCCATGAAGCAGGTGAATAAAAGCCTGTTGACATTGTATTGGGAGATAGGTAAGAGCATAGTAGAAAAGCAAAACGAATATGGCTGGGGTAAATCCATAGTAGAAACATTATCGAAAGATTTACAGAACGAGTTTCCAGGAGTGCAAGGTTACTCCGCGGCTAACCTTTGGCGTATACGTAGTTTTTATGCCAATTATCAAGGAAATATAAAACTCGCACCATTGGTGCGAGAAATTAGTTGGAGCCATAATATGGTTATTATGGAGAAATGTAAAGACGATTTGGAACGTGAGTTCTACATCCAAATGACCAAAAAATACGGATGGTCAAAAAACGTGTTGATCAATCAGGTTGAGGGAAAATCCTACGAGAAGTTTTTACTCAACCAAACCAATTTTGATAAAGCGGTTCCTGAAAAATATAAACATCAGGCAAAGCTTGCGGTCAAAGACGAATACAACTTTGATTTTTAGAAATGAGCGAAGACCACAACGAGAAGGAATTAGAGTTGGCACTGCTAAAACATACGAAAGTTTTTATCGGAAATGGGTAGTGACTTTGCCTTTATCGGTAATCAATACAGGATACATGTAGGCGATGAAGATTTTTATATCGACTTGCTTCTGTACCACAGAAAGTTAAAATCACTGGTGGCCATCGAACTGAAAGCAGGGAAGTTTAAACCGGAGTATGCCAGGAAGATGAATTTTTATTTAGCTGTGTTGGACGATACCGTAAAACAGAAGGATGAGAATTCATCTATTGGTATAATCATCTGCAAAGGGAAAAACAAAACGATAGTAGAATATGCTTTGAAGAAATCTACAAGCGCGATAGGAATAGCCAGCTATACCTTAACAGAAACGCTGCCTAAAGAATACAAAGACTTGCTGCCATCGCCCAAAGAAATTGAGGAAAAACTATCGGGATTTATTGAGGCACTGGATCTAGGCGAAGAGTAACTGTTATTCCGGAATGTATTTTAAGAGTTCTTTTATTTCTTTGTAGGAAATATTTTCCTTTTCAGATTTATCGTAAATGGACAGCAGATAAACAGTAGATTGTAGGACTTGTACGTGGGTGAGAATTCTTGTGCCGCCCGATTTTCCTTTTCCCTTTGAAGATAGCCATTCGAATTTTGTAGCAATTGTTACCAAGTGCTGTTCCTTGTTTGGGGTCTTCTTGCAGGCTTTTAATCAGCAGGGCAAAGTCATCTTTGAGTGAAGGGAATTTTGTAGCAAGATTTTTTAGTTCTCGCTTAAAAGTGGGAATAGCAGAAACCTTATAACTCATTTAACAAATCCTTAGCTGGGGTAGATTTTAATTTACCTGCTTTGATGAGCTTCATTTCTTCCACGGCCTGTTTGATGCCTTGCATTACTTCGGCCTTATAGGCCGTAAGTGGTTCTGCTTTTACAAACTTGAAATTATTGAGCAGTTCCATGATGAATGCTGCTTTGTTATCCTTGATATTTAATAGAACTTTCATAATCATCGCATTAATTTGCATACGCCTGTAGCATGTTCACGAATTACCGTATCAACCACGGACAATAATTGAATTCGAAACTTAGGCTTCCCATAAATCATGACAATTATACGGGAATAAAAGACGATGAAAAGCTAATAGTTCTTTATTAAACTTTACTTTTTGATCCACCGCAGGAAGGAGCCACTCGATATTGGCTGATAAGTATTAATTTTCCGGTGTCCCCACTATTGCTATTTTTGCCGCTCAATAAATAAACAACACCATGGCTGTGAAGATTTTTCGAATGATTTGGTTCTTGTCCCTCCTGGCTGTGACGGGCATACTCCTTTATCAATATGCAAACCTGTCGCAATCTGTGGTGGTAATGGAAGATGGGGGCGAAATGATATCCATTAGTCGTGATTCATTTTTCTACATCGTAATCGCCTTCATCTGTGTACTCAATGTATTGGTATTTATTGTGGGCAAATTGAATGCTGCTGACGAAAATTTCAGAAGCTGGTTTTACGGCCTCATCATTTCGCTCAACTTCTTTTTTATCATCGCCATCAGTTTCATTACTTTATATAATGGTGGTGAGAAATATGACTACCAACGTCTCCAATACATTATTTACGCAGCGTTAGGATTGTTTATGGGTTGGGCTATTTTGTGGCCTTTATATTGGGGATTCAAGCGACTGGCAGGTAAATCTTAATGTTTTGCTAGTGTGCTTCTAGCTGCTGATAATGAGCAGCTTATCATTCATCACCTCATAAATATTTGTAGGTACAGCGTCTCGGAAAAAGGTTGAAATGCAAATAGAAATCACTTTATTAGTATTAATTCGCATTTTTTAAACTACAACACTACTTTTTATGGCTAAGGCTGCGGAGAAAGACTCAACTATGTTTGAGTACACAGAGGCCAGTATCAAATCCCTTGATTGGCGGGAACACATACGGCTTCGGCCTGGTATGTACATTGGAAAATTGGGTGACGGGTCTTCCAAAGATGATGGCATCTATGTGCTCGTGAAAGAGGTGATGGACAACTGTATCGATGAGCACATGATGGGCTATGGAAAAGCCATTGATGTGACTATCACCGATTCAAAAGTAGTCGTACGCGACTATGGCCGGGGCATTCCGTTGGGTAAAGTAGTCGATGTTGTTTCCAAAATCAACACCGGTGCCAAGTACGACAGTGGTGCGTTTCAAAAATCAGTGGGCCTTAATGGTGTGGGTACAAAAGCGGTGAATGCTTTGTCGAACTACTTTAAGGTGCAGGCCTACCGCGAAGGTCAGACCAAAATCGCTGAGTTTAAAAAAGGCATACTCACCAGCGACCCAAAAGTTGGGAAGTCGGGTGAGAAGAATGGAACGTTGGTGGAGTTTGAGCCAGACAGCAGCATGTTCAAGAACTACCATTTTATTCTTGAATACCTCGATGACTTAATGTGGAACTACGCGTTTCTTAATGCTGGCCTCACCATTAATTATAACAAGAAGAAATTTTATTCCAAAGACGGTCTGCTAGACTTGTTAAAGCAAAAGATCGATCAGGAAGAATTGCGCTACCCTATCGTGCATGTGAAAGGGGAGGATATAGAGTTTGCGCTGAGCCATGGCAATCAATATGGTGAAGAGTATTATTCATTTGTGAATGGCCAAAACACAACGCAGGGAGGAACCCACCTGGCCGCATTCCGCGAAGGAATTGTGAAGGCTGTGCGTGATTATTTTAAAAAGGATTACGATGCTGCCGATATTCGCGCCAGCATAGTAGCTGCTGTTTCGGTACGGGTACAAGAGCCAGTATTTGAATCGCAAACGAAAACAAAATTGGGCTCGCTTACTATGGCGCCCGATGGGCCTTCTCTCCGAAACTTTGTGGTTGAGTTTATTTCAAAAGAATTAGAAATATTCCTTCATAAAAATCCAGCCACTGCCGATAGTCTGTCGAAACGTATTCTGCAATCGGAGCGGGAGCGCAAAGAAATTGCCGGCATTAAGAAGCTGGCAAATGATCGCGCCAAGAAAGCCAATTTGCACAATCGTAAACTGCGTGATTGCCGATACCACTTCAATGATGAAAAGGGTATACACAGCCAGGACAGCGTGATCTTTATTACAGAAGGGGATTCCGCCAGTGGTTCTATTACGAAGTCACGAAAGGTAGAAACACAGGCCGTGTTCAGCTTGCGTGGAAAGCCACTGAATTGTTTTGGCCTCACCAAAAAAGTAGTGTATGAAAATGAAGAATTCAATTTGCTTCAACATGCGCTGAACATTGAAGATGGTCTTGATGGACTTCGCTACAACAAAGTGATTGTGTCTACCGATGCCGATGTTGATGGTATGCACATTAGATTGTTGTTGCTTACATTCTTTTTGCAGTTCTTTCCAGACCTCGTTAAGGCAGGGCATGTGTTTATTTTGGAAACGCCACTCTTTCGAGTGCGCAACAAGAAGGAAACTATATACTGCTATAGTGAAGAGGAGAAACAACTTGCTATTCAGAAGTTAGGTGCCAAACCCGAGATCACACGCTTCAAAGGACTCGGTGAAATATCACCTGATGAGTTTGGGAAATTCATTGGCGACAACATTAAGTTGCAGCCGGTGATCCTAACTAAAGACAGTCACCTTGCTAAACTATTAGAATTCTACATGGGTAAAAATACACCCGATCGTCAAGAGTTTATCATTGATAACCTCAAGATTGAGTTGGATATCGTTAAGGGAGATGTGAAAGAAGAAATTGTTTTGGAAGAAGAGGCATGAGAGCACTTGCAGATCAAATACAAAAGGTGGTAGAAGAAAACGCCGCGCAGATTCGAGCTCTTGATACATCACCATTTGAAGACAAGATTGCTGACAAGTGGAGCAAGAAAGAAGTCCTCGGTCACCTGGTAGATTCTGCACAAAATAATTTACAACGCCTCATACGAATTCAATATGAGTCTACTCCCAAAATCATTTATGAGCAGGATGAATGGGTGAATCTATCAGCATACCAAACCTACGATCGTGAGCAGCTTCTTTCTTTGTGGATGCTTATTAATCTACATTATTGCCATGTGCTCCGGATTATAAAACCAGAAAACCTTGAAAGGCGATGTGACACGGGACAACAAGGTGAGGAATTGCACACGCTGAAATTCCTTGCTGAGGATTACCTCTCGCACATGCTACATCATTTGTCCCAAATACATAAAGGGCAATAAAAAATTTATACTGCTAATGTATCGACACTACTTTTTTTTAGCTAAAATCAATGAGTAAGAAAAAATCAAATGAGAAGCCGTACCGTCCCGACCGGGCGAAGCCTACCAGCAATGAAGCCGGTCACGATGTTATTGCATTGGAGGGTTTGTACGAAAACTGGTTTCTCGAATATGCTTCGTATGTAATTCTTGAACGCGCTGTGCCGCGTATTGAAGATGGATTGAAACCCGTACAACGCCGCATCATGCACTCCTTAAAGGAAATGGATGATGGACGCTTCAATAAAGTGGCTAACGTAATAGGTAACACCATGCAGTACCATCCGCATGGCGATGCAGCCATAGGTGAGGCCATGGTTAATGTGGGACAAAAGGAATTGCTCATCGACACGCAAGGTAACTGGGGCGATGTGCGTACCGGCGATGGTGCCGCTGCCCCTCGTTATATTGAAGCACGCCTTTCCAAGTTTGCGCTTGATGTTGTTTACAATCCGCAGACGACCGAGTGGCAAATGTCTTATGATGGAAGAAAGAAAGAACCCGTAACGCTTCCGGTAAAGTTTCCGCTTTTGCTTGCGCAAGGTGTGGAAGGTATAGCAGTGGGACTCTCAACAAAAATACTTCCTCACAATTTTTGTGAGTTGATAAAAGCCTCAATTGATATTTTAAAAGGAAAGAACCCGAAGATATATCCTGATTTTCCAACCGGTGGTATTGGCGACTTCTCTGAATACAACCAGGGCATTCGCGGTGGCAAGGTTAAAGTACGCGCCAAGATTGAGATGTTCGATAAGAAGACGTTGGTGATCCGTGAGATTCCTTTCGCCACTACAACAACATCATTGATTGAATCTATCGTAAAGGCAAGTGAGAAGGGGAAGATCAAAGTCAAACAGGTTATTGATAATACCGCGCAGCATGTAGAAATACAAATTCAACTGCAGGCCGGTCAATCACCAGAGATCGCCATGGATGCGTTGTATGCGTTCACCGATTGTGAGATATCAATTTCGCCTAATGCTTGTGTGATTGTTGCGGATAAACCAAAGTTCGTTACGGTAAATGAAATCCTGAAATACAATACCGACCAAACCGTTGATTTGCTAAAACGGGAACTTCAAATCAGGAAGAATGAATTGATGGAGAAAATCCTCTTCTCGTCATTGGAAAAGATTTTTATTGAGCACCGCATTTACCGCGACATTGAAGAGTGTGAATCGTGGGACGAAGTGATCAGCACTATTGATAAGGGATTAAAGCCTCACAAGAAAAAGTTTTATCGCGAGATTACCACCGATGACATTGTGCGCCTGACGGAGATACGAATCAAACGTATTTCTAAATTCGACTCCTTCAAAGCAGATGAGTTGCTGAAGGATTTAGAAAAGGAGCTTAAGGAAACAGAACACCATTTAAAACATTTGATTGACTATGCCATTGCCTATTATGTCAGGCTGTTGGAGAAATATGGCAAGGGCCGTGAACGTAAAACGGAGATCAAAAGCTTCCAGTCTGTTACCGCAGTTGAAGTAATAGCGAATAACCAAAAACTCTATGTGAACCGAACCGATGGTTTTGTGGGATGGAGTTTGAAGAAGGACGAATACATCTGCGAATGTTCCGAGCTTGATGATATTATTGTCATTAGGAAAGATGGAAAGGCTCGCATCTCGCGCATTGCCGAGAAAGTTTTCATGGGTAAAGATATTCTCTATGTAGGTATCTGGAAAAAGGGTGACGACCGCATGGTGTACAACGTTGTATACTCGGATGGGAAATCAGGGAAGGGTTTTGCGAAACGCTTCACCGTTTCCGGTGTAACCCGTGATAAGGAATATGATTTAACGCAAGGGCATCCGAATTCTAAAATCCATCATGTAACAGGAAATGCCAATGGCGAAGCGGAGATAGTAGAAGTAAAACTTTCGCAAAGCAGCACGGCACGAAAGAAAATATTTGAATACGACTTTTCTGAATTGGAGATAAAAGGAAGGGGATCAAGAGGGAATACCATTACCAAGTACCCCATCAGACGCGTTGATTTTCTAAAAGCAGGAACGTCTACCTTAAGCAAATTGGATCTGTGGTATGATGAATCATCTGGCCGCTTGAACAAAGACACCCGTGGAAAATACCTCGGGAAGTTTGATGGAGAAGATCAAGTGATTGTTTTCATGCGCAATGGTGCGTATAAGATTACCAACTATGAGTTGACAAACCGATATGAGCCCGAGAAGACCTTGCTTCTTGAAAAATTTAATCCGAAGAAAGCGATTGCTGCTGTGTATGTTGATGGCGAGAGCAAGCAATATATGGTGAAGCGTTTTATGATTGAGACGAGCACAGCCGATAAGGAATTTGGATTTATCTCAGAGGGGATCGGATCACGACTAGTGCTAGTGACCATGGGTGAAGCACCGGAAATAGAAGTGCAGATGATAAAAAGCAAAGGAAAAGAAAAAACCACTGAAGTAATTAATCTTGACGAGTTCATCGATGTGAAAGGATGGAAGGCGTTGGGCAATAAACTTTCTCAATTTAAAGTGACGAATGTGAAGCTTGTGGAGGAGGCCGAAGAAAACGGCCTCGAAGAAGGAGATGATGAAAACGAATTGCTAGAAGCATCGGAAACGAAAGGTACCAAAGCCGGAAGTTCTCAGGAGCTAAAAAAAAAAGAGCAGTTCAGTCAGTGGGTCGAGGAAGGGGAGCAAGCAAGCCTCTTCGCAGCGCCCCCAAAAAACCAAGCGCCAAGCCTCCAGCAAAAGCCAAACCCACAAAAGCCAAAAGTCAAAGCCGAGCAGCAAAACCTCTTCGGGGAAAACCAAAAGCCAAACCCAAAAAACGAAAGTGAAGAAGAAGAAATAGAAGAGGAGGAAGGTGAGCAGAATACCAAAGCTGGTACAGAAAATGTAGACGGGAATAAACCGACTAATAAGTCAGATGATGATGACAATTCGTTTCATGTGGGCGATACCATTGAGTTTGACCTTTAAGTAGACGGAAAAATGTACCATGTGACGAAACAATTGATTCTAACAATCACCTTAAGGTTTATAATAACTTAGATTGGAACTTTCAATTAAAACAGACACACCCAAGACCACACCCCAAACTCGCAGCTATTTTAAAACTTCTATATATGAAAAATTTCTTGACCATTTTATTCATATCCATTTCCCTTGGAACCTTCGCCCAGGACAAGGAAATTGTTGCCACCGGTAAAGTTATTGATGCTCGCACAGGAAAAGGAATCAAAGCAAAAATCAGGTATAGCAGTGTGCCAACGGGAAGTATCTTTGGTCGTTTCAATGATAGCACGTTTACATTTTCGATTTTTGGTTCCGCCAAATATCAAGTCACAGCCGAAGCAGAAGGGTACAATCCGAAAACCGTATTATTCGAACCAAAGGATATTAATGCTGAAAATAAATTGTATCGTGATCTCAACCTCACGCCCAAAGGCCAAACCATTATTTTAGATCACCTCATCTTTGCACAGGGCAAAGGTGCTATCGATCCAAAATCATTTTCAGAGCTAGATGAAGTAGCGCAGATGATGAAAGAAAATCCTAACCTTGAGATCCAACTCGAAGGCCATACCGACAACACAGGAAGCGCCTCAGCCAACATGACGCTATCAGAGAAACGTGTGGATGCTGTTAAAAAATATTTGGTTGATCAAGGCATATCAAAGAAGCGCATCCAGACCAAAGCCTTTGGTGGAACCCAACCCTTGCGAAATGAAATGACACCTGAAGAACGCGCCCAAAATAGAAGAGTGGAAATGCGGATATTGAGAGATTAGCCTGAGAACGCAACGATATGGCTTATCTATTCTTTATGGGCATCTCTAAAAACCTCCGAAATCCTTCTCTCTTTGGAGAAGGCCTGCCTGCCGGTAGGCGGGGAAGGGATGAGGCCAATATAAAAAGAGTTTTTAGAGATGCCCTTATTAATAATCTAACC
>JBBRKB010000139.1:0-9170 GCA_038218385.1 Cytophagales bacterium
AATTAACACCGTAAAATTATTTGTCGATACTCCCGAACCCGCTGGCGTAGTAATCGTAATCTTTCCTGTAGTTGCACCGGCTGGCACATTGACTTTCAGTTGTGTTGGTGTAACAGATGTGAAATTAGCTGATGAGACAACAGTAGTATTAAATTTTAAACTGGAGACGTTCACAAAGTTGGTTCCTGTAATAGTGACTTCTGCACTTATTGCACCACTGGCCGGTGCAAAGGATGCAACTGCGGGCGATCCAATCACCGTAAAGTCGGTGCTGCTCATGGCAGATCCTGAAGCGGTCTCAACCGTAATCTTTCCAGTAGTTGCCGATGCAGGAACTTTCACCGTAATTTTTTGGGGATTCACAAGGGTCGGTGATGTGGCTGTTCCTGTGCCAAACTTCACCACTAAATTTCCCGCATCAAAACTTTCACCATTGATGGTAACATCCGTGCCTACTATACCTGTGGCCGGTGTGAAACTTGTAATTTTGGGTGCGTCTTTCACCACATAGTCACCGGCGCTTATGGCATCACCACCGGGTGTGGTCACGGTCACTTTACCTGTTGTTGCAGATGCCGGCACCGTTGCTTCAATCAGTTTAGCATTCTTGACTTCAAAGGTAATGGCTTCGCCTGCACCAAATTTCACTTTGCTTGTCTCTTCAAAGTAGGTACCCACTATGGAAACTTTTTTTCCTACAGGACCGATAGCAGGTGATATTGAACTTATCGTTGGCTTGCCCACTACCGTGAACGTTGCCTTCTCTGATGTTCCTCCTTCTGTTGTTACCGTTACATCCAATGCGCCAAGGTCAAGGCCCGCTGGAATAGCGAGTTTAATTTCAGTATCGGTTTTTGAATTGAATGTGGTTATGCTTTTTGTTGCAAACAAAACCAAGCTGGCTGTGTTTAGATTTTTACCAATCAATGTTACTTCCATTCCTACAGAACCTTTGGCTGGCTCTATAGAAGTTATTTCCGGTTCGCTCGGCAGCACCAAAAATGAAACACTGTTAGATGTTGCTTGATCTGTCTTTACTGATATGGAAAGTGAACCCGGTGAAAGTCCGGGTGGCACAACCGTTTCAATTTTAGTATCTGCTTTGGATGCGATCGAAGAGGTTATACTGCCGAAGGAAACTGTTTCGGCTGCGGCCAGATTTTTTCCAGTAATCGTGACAGGTGTTCCGATAGGTCCCTGCACAGGCGTTACCGAAGTGATTTCCGGTTTGGGTTTTTCCGGTTCGCTACAGGTAGTGAATCCCAATACCAGCCACACAATCGAGAGGGCTGCTAAGAATGGTTTTAAAATTTTCATGATGATGTTTGATAAGAAGTAAGGCCACTATAAATTTATATTTATCCTAAAAAGAATTTCCAATACATCAGACCAAATCAATTCTGGCTCAGGTCGTATAAAATACGGTTTGTTCTCCGCTCTAATTCCTGCAAGCGCTTGTCTAACTTCAACACCTCGTCATTAATGTCTTTCTCCAACTCCTTCTTCAGTGTGCTTATATGTTTTACCCTTCCATGGGCGATGTCCTTGATCACCGTCAACTCCTGGTTGAGTGTCAAAATATTTACACCATGCAAATCGCCCAGAGCATAATCCAGCAATGATTTAAACTCTAGCGTTTTCACCGGGCTGTCCCAAAAAGACGCAACATATTTTTCATAGGTAAGTCGCTCTTTGTTTAATTTTTCGAAAGCCCGGTTATATTGCTCCGTTGCATCGGTAAGTTTGGTCAATGACAACCTGCTTTCAGTAGCCTGCACACCCAACATTTGAAACGCATCTTTGAGATCTTTTGCTTCATTGATGTAATCGACCAATGTGTTTGATATCAAAGGAAAGGCATCGTCTTTATTGCTAACAGAAACGGTTCCTTCTCTTGAGCCTGCCATCGTAACAATCTCTATGACCCGTGATTTCATAAGGGCGCGTACTTCAAACGAATATTCACCCATAAGTTCTTTTTCATCTTTCAATACATCCCAAATAATAACACGGTCTTTGCCAGCCGATACGGACGAGCCCGCACCATCACCACTAACGTTTTGCAGGGTTCTAGAATAATTATCTTTTGAATAGTATAGCGCTACTTCAAAAAGCTGATCAGCTTTAGCAGCTTCAATATCATACCGAACAATGATTTTGGATCCAACGGCTTCTGGAACAACGTTGGTAATGGTTTGCGCGTGCACAACGTGCACCACGAAAATGAAAGACAACCAGCAAAAGGCACTTTTTTTCATAAACCAGACCAAAGACAACATTAAAGTTAGCGGAATTGAGCTTCCGAAAAAATGATTTCACTAAATTTCACTTTGGAAACTCAAATTTATGGAAAGACTCATTCAGGTTTGCGCGCTTGTTTTGCTCTTCAGCCCAGCCCTTGCCCAGCAAGTAATCAAGGGGTATAGTAAGCCTACTACCTTTCACATTGTGCCTTCGGTGGACACGGCGACCACATCGTTGGCCGTTACCACCAACTTTGAGTTTTATAAAAACGAAAAGAAAACAGCCTTAATCATAGGAAACGGAACGTATAAAAGCGGACCGTTAAAAAATGCCGTGAACGATGCCCTCGACATGGCCGCCACCTTAAGTGGCAAAGGATTCACCGTCATTTTACGACAAGACGCCAGCAAGCAAGAAATGCGAAATGCCATTCGTGAATTTGGAAATGAAATAAACAAAGGAGGTGTAGGTCTCTTTTATTATTCAGGTCACGGCTTGCAGGTCGATGGGGTTAACTACCTCGTGCCCATTGATGCCGACATTCAACTAAAGGCCGAAGTTGCCGATGAATGCGTGAGCGCCTCAACGGTTTTAAAAGTAATGGAGTATTCCAACAACCGTATCAATGTGATCATCCTTGATGCATGCCGCAATAATCCCTATAGAAGTTTTTCACGGTCAGATGAAAAGGGCATAACGAAAATGGATCCACCACAAGGAGCCAAGCAAGGTTCCATTGTCGCGTTTGCTACGGCACCGGGTGAAGTGGCCTCTGATGGTGTGAAAAGAAATGGCCTTTATACCTCCAAGCTATTGAAGTACATTAACATACCCGGCCTTACGTTGGAAGAAGTTTTTAAGAAAGCACGCATTGATGTGCTCAGCGAATCTGACGGTCATCAAATGCCGTGGGAAAACAATTCGCTTACAGGAGATTTTTATTTTTCGTTGAATTAATAAGGGTGGATGCACTCATTAAATTCTTTTTCATGCATAAATAATTCTAATCAATATTATTAGTACCCACCAACCTTAACCACCCCTCACCCATTCTGTTTATAATATTTATTCCGATATTCTAACGGCGTGAGACCTGTCACCTTTTTGAAAATGGTTCGAAAAGCCTTCGTGTCAGTGTAGCCAACATCAAACATTACTTCGTTGATATTCTTTCGGCTGGTTTCAAAACTACGTTTGGCAAATTCTATCTTCACGCGTTGAATGTATTCAAGAATAGAGTTGTTAGTGGCTTGCTTGAATCTACGTTCAAGACTTCTTCTACCAATAGAAAATTTATCCGCCAGTGCTTCTACTGTAATACGTTCTGGAATATTGGTTTCAATGTACTCTTGTATTTTTCGCACCTCTGCATCTCCATGTTCCTTTTGTCCCTTAAACATCGCGAACGCTGACTGGCTGTCGCGGTCAATGTCGATGGCAAAATATTTAGATGCGAGTATGGCCGTTTCACGATCGGTGTATTTCTCTACCAAATACAAAAGTAAATTCCAATAGGAGTTGGCACCACCACTCGAGTATATTCTATTTTCTTCAGTGACAATACTGCCATCAACCACTTCGACATTGGGAAACATTTCACGAAACTCATTAATGAATCCCCAATGCGTTGAACACTTTTTTCCATCAAGCAACCCGGTAGATGCCAACAGAAATGCGCCCACACAAAGTGAAGCTACCTCTGCCCCACGGTTATATTGATCGACAATCCAGGGAACAAGCTTTTTATTTTTTGCTAATGCCGATGACATGTCACCAAACAACGCAGGCACAAACACCAAATCGGTTTCGGTTACGTGGTCGAGTTGCACATCCGTATGTACCGTGAACAATCCATCATTAAGTTTCACTTCCTTCTTCTCCCCTACCAACTGTACATGGAAAAGCGGAGCCTTGCCAGACACAGCCAAAAATTGATTGACCGCTGCAAACAAATAACTCGGATCAGCAACGGCTTGCATCACACATGATTCGGGAACTAATATGCTTACATTTTTCATAATGAGCTACTGGTTTCTGACTACTAGATGTGTGAGTGTGTGGTTGAGTGTGTAATGCTTAATCAAATATAGTCGGCTTAAACATACAAAATACGGCTTGTCGCAAATCACCCTTTTATTGTCGGTTATGCACATTTTACAAAAGGAAAACTAGGTGCACCTTTGTAATATCAAATTGCAATTGACAACCACAGAAAAATTAAACACTAAAAAGCAAACAACATGAATCCTAAAATTTTTATAAACCTCCACGTGCAAGACCTAAGTAAATCCATGGACTTCTACACTACAATCGGGTTTACCAACAATCCCCAATTCACTGACGAGACGGCCGCATGTATGGCGTTCAGCGAAGAAATCTTTGTCATGTTACTGACACATAACAAATTCAAAGAGTTTACACCCAAACAAATTTCAGATGCCACAAAGTCGACCGAAGTAATGAATTGCCTTTCAGTAGAAAGCAAAGAAGCTGTTATCGACATGGCGGAAAAGGCCATCAATGCTGGTGGCTCAGCAGTAAAAGAACCCCTCGATTATGGTTTTATGTATAGCAAAAGTTTCAACGATCTAGACGGCCACATCTGGGAAATACTCTGGATGGATCCAAGCAAAGCACAATAAAAAACAAATTCATTATGGAAAAGCAAAAAACGTATAGCCAAAAAATAAACCCCTTCCTGTGGTTTAATGACAACGCAGAAGAAGCTATCAACTATTATGTTTCAATTTTTAAAAATTCTAAAATTGTTAGCCTCCACCACGCACCTTCAGGAGCTCACCTTCCGGAGGGCACGCTGATGTCGGGAACATTCCAAATAGAAGGACAAACATTCCATGCCCTGAATGGTGGGCCGCAGTTCAAGTTTACCCCTGCCCTATCACTGTTTGTTAATTGCGATACGCAAAAAGAGGTAGACGAGCTGTGGCATAAACTTTCCGCCGGGGGCGCTGAAGAAAGATGTGGATGGCTTCGGGATAAATTTGGTGTGTCATGGCAAATCATTCCCACCCAATTGGGCGAATTTTTACAAAGTAAGGATGCTAAAAAATCGGGCAATGCTATGCGCGCGATGATGCAGATGAAGAAGATAGACATTAGCGAACTGGAGAAAGCTTACAATCAATGACAACCATCAGCACCTACCTTACTTTCAGTGGCAATTGCCGTGAGGCAATGACTTTCTATAAGCAATGCCTGAATGGGGAACTTATGTTTCAAACCATTGGCGAATCACCCATGGCCGATAAAATGCCAACCAAAATGAAAGACTCCATTCTGCATGCGACCTTAAAAAATGATAACGTCATGTTGCTGGCCTCTGACATGGTAAGCAATTCTGGTCTCATCAAGGGAAATGCAATTTCGATCATGCTAAATTGCAGTTCGGAAGATGAGCTAAAAAATTGCTATGAAAAACTTAGTGAAGAGGGTGAAAAAACCTTTCCAATTGAAGTGACTTTCTGGGGCGCGTTATTTGGCGGCCTCACCGATAAATTTGGTAATCACTGGCTACTGCACTATCAACAAAATTGAAATCATTCTTAAAACTAATAAACTCACTTATCATGAAAAACGAACAAGCAAATACACAAACTCAACCTATCACAATTGAGTGTATAATCAATTCACCCATCGAAAAAGTATGGGCGATGGGAACGACCCTAAAGACATTGTAAAGTGGTGCCAGGCATCAGATGATTGGCATGCGCCCGCTGCAGAAGTTGATTTGAAAAACGGAGGTAAATTCAAAACTACTATGGCTGCAAAAGACGGCAGCTTTAGTTTTGATATGGAAGGAACTTACACAAACGTAAAACCAACAAGCGTGCTTGAGTATGATATGGCTGATGGCCGGCATGTATCCATTCAATTTTCAAAAGAAGGAAACGGCACCAAAGTAGTAGAGACATTTGATCCCGAAAAAGAAAACCCTATAGAGATGCAGCGGGGTGGATGGCAAGCTATCCTTGATAATTTCAAAAAATATATTGAATCAAATTAAAAAATCAAAGAAATGAAAAAACATAAAATAATTTTCTGGGTAGCTACTGGATTTATATTCCTCTTCGAAGGCGTCATGCCCGCATTGACCGGTCACTCGCAAATGGCAATAGAGGGCATAACACACTTGGGCTATCCGGCATACTTCGCCACCATTCTGGTTGTCTTTAAAGTGCTCGGTGCATGTGTGTTGATCTTTCCTCAAGTGCCAGCGCGTGTGAAAGAATGGGCGTATGCAGGATTCGCCATTGATCTTATTTGCGCCAGCATAAGCCATTATGTAGTTGATGGTGCAGGCTCATTAGGTTGGTTTCCATTGGTAATCTTTGGCATTCTTGTCGTTTCCTACATAACCTATCACAAGCTGCTTGCGTATAGAGCAACTAATTGATATCACCCCATATGCAATTAACAGCAATCGAAGTATTTAAAACGAACATTGACGACAAGGAGACTGCCTTACGCGTTTCACTTGAACTCATGTCCGTTTATCCTGGCATACGGGTCACCTTCGATTTGGATGACTGCGATAACATTTTACGTATTGAAGGGCATGGCTTTAATGTCCTCGCAGTGATCAACACCGTTAAAAATTTCGGTCATCATTGTGAGGTATTGGAATAATTTCCATTAGCTGAATTAAAAAAAGAGTCAGGCAAAAATCAGGCTCCTTTACATTACGGCTACAAAAAATTTATTGGCGTAGATAGTAAAATCACTGAGAAATACTTGCGTGTGAAAGAATAACGAAATGACACTACTTATTATCCTTAACACATCCATTTTCACTTTGGTCGCGCTGCTACATTTTTATTGGGCCTTTGGCGGAAAGAAATGGGCAACTGAAATCCGTAATACCTATCCCTTCTTTACTTCTTTCGCCCACATATCGCGAAGGGTAACCGTGCGATTGAAAACCAGCTTCTCTTTTGTTGAAGACAAATCCAAACAAAAATATCCTTTACGCAAAAATTGATAGCGCTCCTCTACTATGGCTTCCGATAATGCAGGTTCTGCATACGCAACAGCATGCACCTGCAGCGACTCTTTGTTAATGTGATCTTTAAAATCACCTTCGGCATCGTTAAGGTCGGGCACATTAAATAAGCGATCATACAAACGCACCTCCGCTTTTACAGCTTGCGCAATGCTAACCCAGTGCAACACACCTTTCACATGGATACCAGAAGTATCCGATCCACTGCGGCTTTCAGGAATGTACGTACAATGCAGTTCGGTGACTTTTTCAGTGTCATCTTTTATAACTTCTTCACATTTAATAATGTAAGCACTTTTCAACCTCACCATTTGGCCGGGTGCAAGGCGGAAGTATTTCTTAGGTGCTACTTCCATAAAATCTTCTTGCTCAATATAAATTTCACGACTGAAAGGCACCAGACGCTTGCCAGCTTTTTCATCTTCGGTATTGTCTTCACTCTCCATCATCTCCACTTTGCCTTCCGGATAATTGGTGATAACAATTTTCAGCGGATCAAACACGACCATTCTCCTTTGCGAAATTTTATTCAGGTGCTCACGCACACAAAACTCCAGCAGGCCAACATCAATAAGGTTCTCGCGCTTAGCCACACCAATCTTGTCAGCAAACTCACGAATACTCTCCGCCGTATACCCTCTTCTGCGCATACCGCTTATGGTAGGCATGCGCGGATCATCCCAACCGGTCACATAATTTTCGTTTACCAATTGAAGAAGCTTGCGTTTGCTCATGATGGTGTAGGTCATGTTCAACCTGGCAAACTCATACTGACGTGAAGGATAGATTTCCAACTTCTCAATAAACCAATTATATAATTCACGATGCGGAATAAATTCTAACGTGCAGATACTATGCGTTATTTTTTCGATCGCATCACTTTGTCCATGGGCAAAATCATACATCGGATAGATGCACCACTTGTCGCCTGTGCGATGATGATGCGCGTGCTTAATCCTGTACATGAGCGGATCACGCATGTGCATGTTGTTATGTGACAGGTCTATTTTGGCACGAAGTACTTTGCTGCCGTCTTTATATTTTCCTTCACGCATCTCCTGAAACAAAGTAAGGTTCTCTTCCACGCTTCTGCTTCTGTAGGCATTCGGTTTGCCCGGCTGAGTAGGTGTTCCCTTTTGCTCTGCTATTTCATCGCTCGTACTATCATCTACATAGGCGAGATCTTTTTTAATCAACGTAATGGCAAAGTCGTATAATTGATCAAAGTAATCGGACGCATAAAATTCATTCGCCCAGTTGAAGCCCAGCCATTGCACATCGTACTTTATACTTTCCACATACTCGGTATCTTCCGTAACGGGATTGGTATCGTCAAAGCGAAGGTTGGTGGTGCCACCATACCGTAAGGCCAAACCAAAATTGAGGCAAATGCTTTTGGCATGTCCGATATGGAGATAGCCATTGGGCTCAGGTGGAAAGCGTGTGGTGATGCTTTGATACTTGCCTGTTTTTAAATCGTTTTCTACAATCTCTTCCAGGAAATTCAGGCTCTTTTCTTCGTTCATTGTGCTCATTCGTAGTGTGCAAAGGTATAAAGGGATTTCAATTGGGAAAGGATTTTTGGGGAGGTGGCAGGATTGTTTTTAATCCTTGTGCTGCTGGCTGCTAGCGGAACTTCACGTTATCGTGTGAATACATTATAAGGGCACGAACCAAGATTATTAAATTGCCTGACCATTCTGCAATAAAAAATTTATTACTACTTAGTGTCTGTCCATAGAGTCACTAAACTGAAAAACACGTCGAAAAATCGCATTTTTTTTCGGTTCAGGCAGTGTTGAGTTACGGGTTGGGAGTTTTGTTATTTTTCGCTACCACTTTCCTTACGATTTGCACTACTGATTGTTATTTTTCCTGACGTGTGGGCATAGGTTTACCTTGGTGT
>JBBRKB010000140.1:0-9134 GCA_038218385.1 Cytophagales bacterium
GTGGCACTATTGCAATGAATTTTTACAATGACAGAGGACAAGAATATTTTGTTCAGGACATCGAACGAGAAGCTAATAGTTTGAACATCTCTCTGCGAACAGGATGTTTTTGCAACCCTGGAATTGATGAGCTCGCGCACAACATCAACGAGCGTGTGACAACGCTCACGGGTCTCTTGCTGGATGAACTTACCGCACTTGGCCATCATACGGGTGAGTCGTTAATTCGGATTGTTGGCCCACGGTCTACAAAAAACCGAGGTGGCACTATTGCAATGAATTTTTACAATGACAGAGGACAAGAATATTTTGTTCAGGACATCGAACGAGAAGCTAATAGTTTAAATATCTCTCTCCGAACAGGGTGCTTTTGCAACCCTGGAATTGATGAGCTCGCGCACGACATCAACGCAACTGAATTAACGAAAGCTTTCAATAGTATTGAAAACGGTGATTACTATGATGCACTTACTTTTCCAGGTAAGCTTCGAGGTTCCGTTCGAATATCAGTAGGCTTCATAACCAATGTGAGTGATGTTATGAAATTTGTTTCCTTCGCACGATCATTCTTGAATAGGTGATAAGGAAGGGAAATGCTATTGCACATTAAGTACCCTCAGAGTTACTCGTAAGAGGCTCTGTGAAATAGAAGCTCACCCCCCTCAGAGTCACTCGTGAGAGGACTCTGAGGAATCTACTCCCCCTCAGAGTCACTCGTAAGAGGACTCTGAGGAATCGAAGCTATACTCTTCGTTCTTTCCCAAATCAATATCCCTCATTTCAACTACCTTCGCTAAGTAAAATAAAACTCTCTCATGCTTCACACATCACAAAAGGAAACTCATGAAGTGTTCTTCTGCACGATCACGTGTTACAATTGGCTGCAGTTGATAGAAGAATCTCAATGTTACCATTCAGTATACCGGTGGTTTGAACATTTGAAAAAAGACGGCTGCCATGTGGTCGGCTACGTGATCATGCCGAATCATTTTCATGTCTTGCTGTATCCGACCCATAGTGGATCGTCCCTAAACCTAATGATAGGAGAATGTAAACGGTTCATGGCGTACGACATTGTAAACTCACTCAAGAAGCAAAACAAGATTCTTCTTCTCAATCAGATGCAACACGGTGTTCAACGTGTTGAGAAAAGTCGCGGTAAGATTCACCAAGTGTTTCATTTGTCTTTTGACGCGCGGAAATGTTTTTCGCAAAAGATGGTTGAGCAGAAACTTGATTACATACACCACAATCCTGTAAGGGGTACGTGGAGATTAGTGGAAGACTTTACTCAATACGAGCATTCAAGTGCGGGATTCTATGAGTTGGATGTGGTGGGTAATTTTAAGGTTACACATTATAAGGATTTGGGTAGCGTGGGGTTTAAAGCTTCGGGAGCCTCAGAGTCCTCTCACGAGTGACTCTGAGGGGGCACAAGAGAGTCTTGTATAGTATCAAAATTTTGGGAGTAAATTGCCTCCTGCTGTTGGATAGAGGATGGAAAAACAAATCATGTAATCTTTATTGCACTTTCATAATTGTTTTTATCCTTGGAGGAGTGTTATTTTTGCTGTTGGCGTGACATCGGTTGGCCTTTATATAACTTAAACAGTAAAATATGAAAATCACAAAACTTTTTTTACTCAGCATCGCAGTTATTCTTTTCTCTTGTAGTGATAAGGATGATCCGATTCCTACAAGCGAGGGTATGGTAGGAACATGGACCGTTACCGGTATCGATTACAAAGGGTCGACTACCACAACAATTTCTGGCATCACTGCTAAAGCTGATTTTACGGGCACAGGAAAAGACATGGACTTGACAACTACGTTTACTTCAAACCCCAACACCGTCACTAGTGAGGGGACTTATACGATTGTGCTGAAGACCACGGTGGCGGGCCAAACGACAACAGACGAATTTCCTTTTGACGAAGTTCTTACGGATGGAACCTGGACCCTTAACGGCAAAATCTTATCGATAACAAATCCCTCGGGAACGCAAGACGCCACCATTGTAAAACAGACCAGTACAACACTAGTGTTAAGACTCGATCTTGAAGAAAGTGAGAGTGACTCGGGTATTACCGTGACTACGAAAATCCAGGCTGTTTATACTTTTATAAAGAAGTAACTGTAAACCTCTATTTGTACTCCGCCGGGTGTCCGGTGACTTCCCTCCCCCTCGGAGATTCCTCTATCGAGTGACTTTGAGGGGGAGGAAATTCTAAATGCTTTTGATTTCAACAATCCATTCTATCGTATCCCTTACCAATTCATCCATAAATAACTTCTTTCCTTTTTTAAAGGAATGGTCTGCTCCCTCGTAGGTTATTAAGTTTGATGTTGGGAGTTTGTTTGTTACTTCGTTGATCAAATCCAAAGTTGCAAGTGTGTCTTTTGTTCCTTGCAAAAATAACATTGGAATTTTTAAGGCATGCAAATGATCGGCTCGATCAGTTGATGGTTTGCCCGAAGGGTGCAATGGAAATCCGTAAAAGATAATTCCTTTCACAAAGTCAGGACAATCTTTTGACAACCGCTGGGATGACATTCTGCCACCAAACGATTTTCCGCTCACGAACAAAGGCAATGTTGGAAAAAGATCATGCGCTTTCTCAAGCATAACTGCTACGGTCTTCTCGGCAACCGCAGCAACATCCGGTCTTTTACTTTTCTTTTCCATGTATGGAAAATTAAACCGAAAGACAACTATATTATTCTCAATAAGTTTTTCTGCAAGCGTCTGTAAAAACGAATGGTCCATGGGCGCTCCGGCACCGTGGGCCAATATCAGAATACCAAGGGGATTCTCTGGTTCATCAATCAAACAGGAAACTGATCCAATGGAATCAGATACATGAACAGTTATCTTTTGGGACATGATTCGGTATACGTTAACGAACCATAAGGTACAGATCAATTTTGATAAGACTACGAATTAGTAAGGATGGTGTTATGGGCTTCGAGCATCAGAGTCCTCTTACGAGTGACTCTGATGGGGAAGTAAGGTACAGATGAATTTTGAAATGAAACAACGGCTTAGTAAGTATTGAGTTCTCGGCTTCGATTCATCAGAGTCCTCTTCGGGTGACTCTGATGGAGATGCATGAATCAAGTTCTCCCTCTTGGCACTTTACTGAATTGCATTTACCTTCGTAGCAATACACACATATGGAAATTTCAATCAACACCCCTGCCCTACTCTTTCCGGCCATTACACTTTTGATGCTCGCATATACCAACCGGTTCTTAGCGCAGGCAACGCTTATCCGAAATCTTCATGCAAAATTCAAGCAAGGTCTGGAGGATAAAGAACTACTAAGAGAGCAAATCAAAAATCTACGAACACGACTTATGCTGGTGAAGTATATGCAGGCAACGGGCATCATTAGTTTTTTCTTCTGCGTATTTTGTATGCTTTTGCTTTATTATAAGTATGAGGCTTGGGCTACCATGATCTTTGGACTTAGCCTGATGTTCTTGCTGCTGTCGCTCGCACTTTCGTTACATGAAATATTCATCAGCACGAAGGCTCTTGAGATAGAACTTAAAGATATGGAAGAAGAAAAGCGGTGATCAACCGATCAAATCATCAATCGATTTTTTTATCGTAACGAAGGGAAACCGAGCCACTACCGCATTGAATTGTTTAGTGATCTCTTCATTGCACAAATTACCAATACTTCCTTCATGTGTATGATTGACAGACTTGGCCGGATCGTACTTTCCGTTTTCAATATCCAATCCCACTTTTTTATACGCATCGCGGAATGGCATTCCGGATAAAACAAGTTTGTTAACTTCTTCAACACTGAAGAGGAATTTATATTTATCGTCAGTGAGAATATTTTCTTTCACCTTCACATTCGACAACATTAAGCTGATCATGGAAATGCAGTTGCGTAAATTTTGAAATGCAGGAAACAACATTTCCTTTATCAACTGAAGGTCGCGATGATAACCGGAGGGCAGGTTGGCAGTCAACATCAGCACATCATTCGGTAATGCCATCAACTGGTTGCACCGCGCACGCACCAGTTCAAAAACGTCAGGGTTTTTCTTATGCGGCATAATACTCGATCCCGTTGTCAACTCGTCCGGGAAAGTAACAAAGCCAAAGTTTTGATTTAAAAACAAACACGCATCCATCGAAAGCTTGGCAAGTGTTGCTGCTACGTTGGCCATCGCGCTGGCAACAATCCTTTCGGTTTTGCCTCTTCCCATTTGCGCATACACTACATTATAATTGAGATTATCAAAGCCCAACAGTTTTGTTGTCATGGTTCTATTCAATGGAAACGAAGAACCATAACCCGCAGCAGAACCAAGTGGGTTTTTATTCACAACTTTAAACGCTCCTTCCAACATGATCATATCATCAACAAGGCTTTCGGCGTAAGCGCCAAACCATAAACCAAAGGATGATGGCATAGCCAATTGCAAATGTGTGTAACCTGGTAGCAATTGATCTTTGTGTTTGTTGCTTTGCTCAATAAGTAAATCGAACAAACCGTTGATTTCATTCACCAAGATTTCTAGTTCATGGCGCAGGTAAAGTTTGATATCAACCAACACCTGATCGTTGCGTGAACGTCCGCTGTGGATTTTCTTGCCAACATCTCCAAGCTTCTTGGTCAATTCCATTTCCACTTGTGAGTGTATGTCTTCAACACCTTCCTCTACTTTAAAATCATCTTGTTGAATTCGCTTATAAATATTCTTCAACTCAGCAGACAGCAGATCAAGTTCTTCTTTGGTCAATAGGTTTATGGATTGAAGCATCTTGATATGAGCCAATGATCCAAGCACATCAAACTGCGCGAGGAACATATCCATCTCCTGATCTTTTCCGATCGTGAATTTTTCTACTTCCTTAAGGGAGGCTTTATCTTTCTGCCAGAGTTTCATATAGGTGTTTTTAAAAGCTACGAGCTGCTAGCTTCAAGCTTCGAGTAGTGTGGTATGTGATTTGGGTGTGGCACTAAAGTATACATTAAAAAAAATTTAACTCCACTCATCTCTGTATCTTTTCTGAATATCCATGGCGTCAGATGTAAATTTCACAGTACCGCAAAACTGCTTTGCATTCAATAATTTTGTTTCTGGTAATTCCGAAACGCGCTTGAATAATTCAGCTAATCTTCTTTTACCAGTACTTTTTTTATTATTGTTACCATAACTCAAAGTTAAGTAAAGAAAGATTGTAAAATGAAACCCTTTTCAAATCTTGGAGATTTTTACAACACATTATCCAACAAACGAATATACGTCTCTATCCCTTGTCTGATCTCATCAACAAAAATAAATTCATCTGCTGAATGTGACCGAGCCGAATCACCGGGACCAATCTTTACAGAAGGAACCGGGATCATTGCCTGATCGGATGTTGTGGGTGAGCCATATAAATTCAATCCTAATTTCTTTGCCGACACAACCAATGCATGATCATCGGCTATTCCGGAAGATCTCATTCTCAACGAACGCGGTGTCACCGAACTTTTAACATTTACTTTGATAACATCCAAAGCTTCTTCCAATGTGTACATGTCGGTCACCCTTACATCAATAGTAAAATGACATTCGCCCGGAACTACATTATGTTGCTTCCCTGCATTGATTACAGTCACAGTCATCTTCATATCACCCAATGTAGATGATTGTTTTGGAAACGTATAACTTCTAATCCACTCGATGTCGCTCATCGCCTCGTAAATAGCATTGATGCCTTCTTCACGCGCTGCATGTCCGGGCCTGCCTTTTGCAACACAATCAAGAACCATCAAACCTTTTTCAGCAGTGGCCATTTCGCATAAGGTGGGTTCACCAACAATTGCGCAATCAATGGAGCCTAGCATCGGCCACGCCAACTCAATTCCGTTTGAACCAGAAATTTCTTCTTCAGATGATGCCAGCATCATTACATTATATTTCAAACCAGTCCGATCGTAATAATGGAGAAATGTCGCAATCAAAGAAACAAGAGGCCCGCCAGCATCATTGCTTCCAAGTCCAAATAGTTTTCCATCAACTATTTCTGCATGGAAGGGATCTCGCGTATAACTTGTATTGGGTTTAACTGTGTCGTGGTGGGAGTTTAATAATATCGTGGGTTTAGCAGCATCAAAATGTTTGTTCTTCACCCAAACATTATTCAACTTTCTGTTCACTGTAATCTGATGGTCTTCAAAAAAAGATTGTAAGATGGCAGCAGTAGCATCTTCCTCTCTGCTAAAGGAAGGTGTTGCTATTAGTTTCGTTAACAAATGCACTGACTGGTCTACCAACTGTTGCATAAAATATTATTTTAAAATCAAAACCAATGTCGTTTACTTAAGCTTCAATTTTATCGCCTCACCTCTGTCCTCTCCAAAAGAGAGGAGGTAAGCGGAGCATAAGTAAACGACATTGAGTCATAACAACCGTTAACGATTATTTTTACTTCATAATGTTATCAATGTTCCTTCCGTTTCGGAACCAATGTTTTGCTTCAAGTCCTGTGCGTCACCAATCAAAACTTCCTTTACACCTTCGTGAATAGAAGCAAATGCATTTTCAAGTTTGGGGAGAATACCATCAGCCAATACATTTTGAGTTAATAATTCTTTGTATCGATTTTCAGGCAGATGTGTGATCACACTTCCATTATCATTTACATCAAGGAGAACCCCTTTCTTTTCAAAACAATAAATAAGGCGAACATCGAAATGTTTGCTTAACGCAACAGCTAAGGTAGATGCAATGGTGTCCGCATTGGTGTTCAACATAAAACCATCGGTATGTGTAAGGGGTGCAAACACTGGGACGATTTGTTGATCAAGTAACGACTTCAACAAAGAAGCATTTACATTCTCAGCTTTTATATCTCCAACAAAACCATAGTCAACCGTTTTAACAGGGCGCTTCTCCGCGCTGATCAAATTACCATCTGCACCTGTCACACCCATGGCATTACAACCCAGTTGCTGAAGCCTGCTCACCATTTGTTTGTTGATCAATCCACCATAGACCATGGTCACCAGATCAATAGTGGCGGCATCCGTTATTCTTCTACCTTCAACATATTTCGATTCAATTCCCAACTGATCGCCAATCTTAGTAGCGATCTTCCCTCCACCATGTATTAAAATTTTTCTATCGCTAATAGAAGTAAAGTCATTTAGAAAACTATTCAACGCTTCGGGCTTGTCGATAACATTGCCACCTATTTTGATAATGTAGAGTTTATCTTTTTCCATCATCACAAATTCAATAGTTCACTTAGCACCGCTTGTGCCGCCCACACCCGGTTGCCCGCTTGTTGAACAACAACACTGTTCGGCCCATCCAACACTTCATCAGCAATAACAAGGTTCCTTCGCACCGGAAGGCAATGCATTACTTTACCATTGTTTGTCAAATCGATTTTCTTCTTATCGATTGTCCAGGTATTATCGGTACAAATAATTTTTCCATACTCTTTAACGGAAGACCAGTTCTTCACATAAACAAAGTCTGCACCTTCCAATGCTTTGTCTTGGTTGTGCTCAATTATTGCCTTGCCAGAAAACTTTTCTTCCAGCTCGTATCCTTCGGGATGTGTAATAATAAAATCAGCTTCGCCCCATGCGTTTACCCATTGGGCAAATGAATTCGGAACCGCTTGCGGCAACGCCTTCACATGTGGCGCCCACGTCATCACAACTTTTGGTTTACGTTTTTCTTTCCATAACTCCTGAATGGTTACAAGATCCGCAGCACTCTGCAATGGATGCAAGGTTGAACTTTCAAGACTTAAGATTGGAACACCGGCATACTTTACAAACTGACTAATTACAAGTTCACTGTAATCTTCTACCTTATCTTTTAATTGTGGAAAAGTCCTTACAGCAAGAATATTAAAGTATTGTCCTAAAACAGCCGCAGCTTCTTTCACGTGTTCAGATGTATTGCCATTCATCACAACACCATCCATAAATTCAAGTTGCCATCCTTCTTTATCAACATTGAAGACAACAACCTCAAGTCCCAGATTTCTCGCTGCCACCTGTGTGCTGATGCGTGTTCTCAAACTTGGATTGAGAAACAACATACCCAATGTTTTACCAACACCTAATGTTTTGTGTTTAAATGGATTCGCCTTGTAGTCCAAAGCCTTTGCCACTAATGCCTTCGGGTCGGCTACATCTTCAACGGAAAGGAAATTATTCATGCTAATTCTTGCTTTAGCGCTTTGAGAAAAATATCAGCTTCTTCCTTTTTCATCGCCAAAGAAGGAAGCAACCGGATAACATTTGGTTTTGACTCACCCGTAAAAATATGATGGTTGTGAAGCAGGTTGCTACGCACTTGCTTGAATGCTTCCGGAAGATCAATACCAATCATCAGTCCTCTTCCACGTATTTCCTTAATCTCCGGAATTAACGCAAGCTCCTTCACTAAATATTGACCAACTTCAGATGCATTGGCCATAAGATTTTCATTTTCGATTACCTCCAATACAGCAAGACCCGCAATTGCCGCAAGATAATTTCCGCCAAACGTTGTTCCCAACATTCCGCTCCATGCTTTTATATCAGGACTGATCATCACGCCACCTATCGGAAAACCATTTCCCATTCCTTTCGCCATGGTGATCAAATGTGGTTTGATGCCTGCATGTTGATGCGCAAAGAATTTTCCCGTTCTGCCGTAACCAGACTGTACTTCGTCAAGTATAAGTAACGCTCCAAACTCAGCACATTTCTTTTCAAGTACTTGAAGAAAAGAATCGTCTGGCACTTGAATACCTCCTACACCTTGAATGCCTTCAATGATAATGGCAGCGACATCATTCGACATTGCTTTCTCAATGGCATCGACATCGTTGAATGGAAGAAACTCTATATCATGACCCGCATTGAACGGTGCAATAATTTTTGGATTGTCAGTAGCGGCAACAGCGCCCGATGTTCTTCCGTGAAATGCTTTTTTAAAGGAGATAATTTTTTTTCTTCCGGTAATAAACGATGCAACCTTCAATGCATTCTCATTTGCTTCAGCTCCAGAGTTGCACAAGAACAATTGGTAATCGGGATAACCCGAAACTTGTCCTAGCTTCTCGGCAAACTTTACTTGCAAAGGATTCTGAACACTGTTGGAATAAAATCCGATTT
>JBBRKB010000141.1:0-9122 GCA_038218385.1 Cytophagales bacterium
GAGCCAGCAGGCAAGTGGATTTTATTTTGATCCTAAGGCAGTGGGAACCGAGACAGTAGTGCCTATTTATTTAAAATACACAGTAAGTGGATGTAGCGCCTATGACACTGTACAAATAAATGTGTCACCTGCCAATGCCATCCTCGGCCTGGAAAGTTATTATTGTACAAACCGTTCCAACAGCAACAACTTAACGGTGAACCCTACCTACCTGCAACCGCAGGTATATAGTTCCGGAGCCTTCACGTATTCTAACACCTATACTTTTAAGCGTTTAGGGTTTTACTCCTGCGATGCTGGGGAAATACTTCCTGCTAATCCCAACTATCCGATAACGCCCTTAGGGGCAGCAGCCAACTATACATTAAATGTGTCGAAAGTTGTCACTACAGGATATTCCACGAATTGTTTCTATGTACTTATTGTGGCCGATCTTCGTGTGGTTACAACAGTAACCTCAACAGGTGTTGTAATTTCCGATCAGACCTACCCGGACAACTGGCCAGGCTATGGCTACTTTGAGTTGGCAAAGGTAGGAGCACCACCAGCCATCACATCTATACGTGAAGACGATTACATCTGCTCAGATGCTTCTCCCATTCAGTTGATTACAACCAACCCTGCTTATACCACAAACTCATATACCATAAACGATGGGCCGGACAACTCCATCTCCATGTTGGGGCCTGATTATTATTTTGACCCAAGTCAAATTTCATTTAGCGGCCAGCAGTACCGCTCCTTTATGATTACCTATGACTACAACGATAATAATATCAATCCTGCCGGAGGATGCCAAAGTACCACCGTTAGAAATATTAATGTGGTGAATATGCCACCGGCACCTGTTGCGCCTGACCAAACGTATTGCCAGGATTTTGCCGGGGCACGCGTGTTGAGCGCCACATCAAACGAGGGGAGCAAAGATTTTCTCTGGTATGACACCAACCACACTACCCTAGTAGGAAAAGGAAGTTCATTTGATACAAAAATCAGCACAGCCAACCCCATTAATAAAACGTATTATGTGAGACAAATTCTTTTAGGATGCCAAGGTCTGGAAGATGATGCGACCGTTATTATTTCCCCTGCACCCAGTTCCAACTTAAACATTCCCCCTCAGTGCGAAGAGCGTCCCTATGAATTTATCGGCCCCACCGCGAATGTAGATTCATGGACGTGGGATTTAGGTGATGGAACTACGGCCAGCACCCAGACCGTTACTCATGCCTATAAATTTAATGGTGCCTATAATTTATCCCTTGAACTAAGTTCTACTACCAATGGCCAGGTATGTGTGACCACCGCCAAACAACAGATATTGGTTGGGAAAAATCCTAAACCCAACTTTAAATACAACTTTGTGTGCGATGGAGACGCCACTTTATTATCAGGAAGTGCCGACAATTCTGTTGTTCAATACGAATGGATCTTTGGCGATATGGATACCCTAAAGAGAGGAAACGCAAACACAACTGTTGTGCCTCCCAATACCCATGGCGGTAAGACGGGTGGCACGTATAAGACACCAACCCATACGTTCACAACACCATCAAGTTACACCGTAGAATTAAAAGCTTTTACCAACCTGGGATGCTATGACAGCATAACCAAGGTAGTGACCATTCTCCCCTACCTCACATCTTTCAATACTAACTCACCGTACGAAATGGCTGCTATTGATGGGGGAAAAGGATTCTGGACAACGGAAGATTTTAAGGACAGTATTTCTTGGGAATTTGCTGCACCCACTACTCCAATAATGACGTCAGCTGATCCGGCGTGGGTAACGAATGCCACCGGGCTTTACAAAGCTAACGATGCTTCTGCTGTGAACAGTCCATGCCTCGATATTTCCAATTTTCAGAAACCAACCATTTCGTTTGACTTTATTTATAATACGGAAGTGAAGTACGATGGTGCCGTGCTGGAATATTCAATCAATAACGGAGCCGAGTGGAAAAAGCTGGGGGACATCGGAACGGGGCAAAATTGGTTCAACACATCCGGCTTCTTCTCCGGAAAAATTGGTGACAGTAACATTGGTTGGTCGGGAACAAACTCGGGCGACACATGGAAAGAAGGCAAGCATGCCTTGGACAATATTATCCTAACTGCCGACAGAAATAAAGTACGGTTCAGGATCGCTTTCGGAAGCAATGCCGATGGACCTTATGAAGGCTTTGCCTTTAAGAATGTTATGATTTCAGAACGCAACAGAACCCTTCTTTTTGAAAACTTCACCAACGAAAATGCTCCTGAATATCCCACCAACAACACCAAGTTTATGGGCTTGAGCAACGAAGGTGTAAAAATTCAATATCATGTGCCGTTTCCACAACCTGACGCAAACTCGCCTGTGAATACCCAAGACCCAAGTGCGCGCGCTGCGTTCTACGGCATAGCCTACACCGACCAGAATATACCGCGGGTGTATGTAGACGGGTATAGCAATGGAAGCCTAAATACACCGACCAATTGGTACACCGATTTAAGTGCTTTACGATCGCTTAAAACTTCTCCTTTCCTCATCAGTATAGAGACTTTGCCAAGTGGCGACCCTGGCGCTTTAATGGCACGGGCAACGATTACATCCTTACAAAATTTTATCCCTATACAAGGCACCCCCATCATCCAAATGGCCATAGTGGAAAAGACCGTGGGGATCAATACGTATGTACTGCGCAAACTCTTGCCCAATGCCACGGGCACAAAGTTACCACTACCGATTGCTAAGAATGCTACCTTCTCCACACCCGACTATACATGGCAAGTCAGCAGTCAGGAAATAGACGCATCTAATCTGGCTCTTGTTGTCTTTGTTCAGGATGAAGTCACCCGGGAAGTTTACCAGGCTGCCATACTGGAAAACCCTGCCAATCTCCCCTCTGTGATTACAGGTGTGGAGAATCAATCAAAACGATTCGCCATCTTTCCCAACCCTTCCACCGGAACATTCAGTGTGACCATGGCGGAGACTCCGGTACAAGAAGTCCCTACAAAACTATTCGACTCATTTGGAAAGGAAGTTTTGGACGCACATTTCAAACCGGGGGAGTCAACCAAAACTTTTGAGACACAAGACCTGGCGGATGGCATCTATTTTCTTCAATTAAAGGAAAACGGCACTACCATAAGAAAGAAGTTGATTATCGTCCATTAATTACCCTGCTTCATGTGAGGGACATTCCGGTACTTTATGTAAAGGCGATTCTTTTTTTGTGATTTTGTGAACCTTCGTTGACGATTTTGGGTACAGCTATTGGCGAATGCCATTTGGCCTTTAATGCAGAAAACTGATTTGTTGCCCATGATTTTTATTCGTTACTTTCAGCTCGTTTCAAATGCCAAAATTTTTAAAATAATCCTTTCAAACGCTTGTTGAATTAAATATGGAAATGTTCCTTCAGGCTGAAACATGGCTTGCCCTCGCCACCCTTACCTTTTTTGAAGTCGTTTTAGGAATTGACAATATTATTTTCATTTCGATTGTTTCAAACCGACTGCCCATCGAGATTCGCGACCGCACCCGCAACATGGGGCTGCTATTAGCGATGGGTGTACGGATCCTGCTTTTGCTGACCATCACATGGGTGATGAAATTTCAAGAGCCCCTCTTCACAATTCCCGCTTCTTTTTTGTTTGAAGTGCCTATGGCCATTAGCGGCAGAGACCTTATTTTAATTTTAGGAGGCCTCTTTTTAATTGCGAAAAGTACCCGCGAAATCAATTCAGGGATGGAAGGCGAGGATGATGAAGAGGTTCAAACGTCAAAGGAAAAAGTCAATGTAACGTCCATCATTTTACAGATTGTGATGTTGGACATTATCTTTTCTTTTGATTCTATACTTACCGCCGTGGGCCTTACAAAAGATGTAACCATTATGATTATCGCAGTGGTTGTCTCTATCGTCATCATGATTGTCTTCTCCGGAAAAATAAGTGCTTTCATTCACCGGCATCCATCTATGGAAGTGCTGGCCTTGGGCTTCTTAATATTGATTGGGTTTATGCTTTTCCTGGAAGGGCTCCATAAGGATATCCCGAAAGGGTATATATATTTTGCCGTTGTATTTTCACTGTTAATTGAAACGGTGAATATCCGTGTCCGAAATAAAAAGAAAAAAGCAAAAGAAGAATCCCATGAGTGACGATGAGCAACTCCGCTACCCCATAGGTAGATTCAAACCACAAGATGCATACACGCTAGAAGAGGTAGCGCACTTCATTAAAGAAATTGAATCTACGCCACAAGCCATAGCGGATGCTGTTGCATCCATAACGCCTGCGCAACTTGATACACCCTACCGTGAAGGTGGATGGACCATCAGGCAAGTACTTCATCACATGGCCGACAGCCACATGAATGCTTACATCCGCCTCAAGTGGACATTAACAGAAGAGTCGCCGTTGATAAAAGCCTATGATGAAAAAGCGTGGGCACAAACCGAAGAGAATGTACTTGACCCTATTATGTCAATCAATCTCTTGAAAGCCTTGCATGTGAAATGGGTTTCGTTATTAAAAAAAGTACCATCCGATGAATTGAAGAAAACCTTTCTTCATCCTGAAACGGGCAAACCTGTATCACTGGCGCGGCAATGTGCTACCTATGCCTGGCATGGCAAACATCACCTCGCCCACATCATGAGTGTGCTCAATACATAGTTGTGGGCGGCACCAATTACAAATCACCCCGCATGCTTTTCCACGGGCATTTACAAACCATTTACCCAACGCTCTTTAGAAAAGTAACGGAGCCCTTACACACAAGCATCCGCATCACTACAGAGGATGATGATTTTCTCGATCTCTTTTGGTCTACACAAGCAGCTGAAAAACTCGTAATCATTTCGCACGGACTGGAAGGCGATGCACACCGATCCTATATGACAGGTATGGCAAACGCATGCCTTGCAAATGGGTTTGATGTGATTCGATGGAACTTTCGTGGATGTGGCCCGGAAATAAACAAGCAACTTCGTTTCTATCACAGTGGTGCCAGTGATGATTTGGATACCGTGATAAAATATGCGCTCACAAAAGGCTATCAGGAAATCAACCTTATTGGTTTCAGTCTGGGAGGAAACATGATGTTAAAATATGTAGGTGAAGATCGCGTGCGGCCCGATGTACTCAACAAAATTGTTACCATCTCTGTGCCCATGGATTTGTTAACAAGCTGCCAGAAAATTTCAAAACCCTCTAATTGGATTTACGCCAACCGCTTTATAAAAAGTTTGAAAAATAAAGTAACACAAAAAGCGAAACTACGAACCGATCTTGATATTTCAGGAATTGAATTGGTTCACACCCTGATTGATTTTGACGATCAGTTTACTGCACCCCTTCATGGTTACTCCGATGCGCGTGATTATTATTCACAATGTAGTTCACGTCGTTTTGTAGAAAACATTAAGAACCCCACACTCATCATCAACGCTGCGAACGATCCTTTTCTGTCGATGGAATGCTACCCCGATAAGCTCTTGAAAAATCATCCCCATGTTCGGTTGGAAATGCCTGCACAAGGAGGACACGTTGGCTTTGCCCAATTCACAAAAAAGGGATTATATTGGTCGGAAGAACGGGCGATGGATTTTCTGAAAGAATCCTAATTTTCTACATTGCATTTTAATTCAAAGCATGATTGAGCGGTATAGTATAACAGCATCAAACGAACAGCTCGCGGAGCGTTTCTCTATTGATGTGCCCGAATACTATAAGCCGCATTACAATGCTGCCCCCACTCAGCTCTTGCCCATCATCACCAACGATAACCCCGAGGGTCTTTCCAATTTTTATTGGGGCACTACACCGGAGTGGTCGAAAAATAAAACACCCAGTGAAAAGGTTATCAACCTACGCGCGGAAACGATTATGGAGAAGCCTGCACTCAAGCGCGCAATGATGAACATGCGTTGCATCATTCCTGCCGATGGTTTTTTCTCGTGGAAAAAAATTGGAAAGAAGACGATGATCCCGCACCGTTTTGTTTTACAAAAGCAAAGCCTTTTCTCTATAGCCGGCATTTGGGAAGAGTTTGAAGATGAAAACGGAACACTCACTCATACCTTCATGATGTTAACCACAGCACCCAATGAATTGGTGAGCATTGTTGACGATCGTATGCCCCTCATTCTCGACAAACGCAATGAAAGTGTATGGCTAAAAAAAGATAGTCCTGAAAGTGAACTCGCCTCCTTGCTTACCCCATACCCGGGAACGGAAATGAATTTCTATACAGTATCTCCGCGCATTAGTGATCTTACTTTTGATGCACCTTCACTTATCAATCCAACCCCACCAGCAGATCAGTTTGGGAACTTAACGTTGTTTGATTAAAAAAATCAACTAGACTGGTGGCGTGGGTCGCCCGTATAGTGAATGTAATTATTGAGAGCGGTGGTGGGCAGACGCTACTTCGACAAAAGATTAATTCGTGAAAGCTAAAAAATAATCTTAGTGTGGAATTTTCCATTGGTAAAACGAAGCGTATCTGGCAAAGTGGACGGCTCGGTAGATCTTCGGGTAATAATGAAGGTTACCTGAAACGTGCCTTTGATCTCACGAGAATTGGCATCGAACGATTCTATTTGCAAGAAGTTATCTTCCGTTTCCAGCACGTCATAAACATCCTGTACCACATCTCCATCTTCGGCAATGGTTCCATAACCGCTATAGACAGTTGCTACAGAGTCGCATTGCCACTGATTTTTCAAAATTTTATATTGTCCAGTTGCTTTTGTTCCGGGCTCAAAATCGGCCAAATTAAAGGATAAGCTTTCCCTTAAAAAGCGATTTGAATTATACAAATACATGACTAAATCATAATACTGAGCTTGACAGGGTTCAGTCCACCTGTAGCTCCCCCCATATATAGTACCCTGTCCTCCGGCATAGCGGTCTGCCCATTTTTCATTATTCATTAAGACGCTCATATTCCCCCAAGTAGGGTTAGGGGGAATATCATCCTTATTGCAGGACACGAAAAGTAACATTATCAATGCAAACCAATTGAGGATTTTCATCAGTGGAAATTTATTGTTTATCTTGTAATGAAGAGATGCTTGGTAATAACGGAGGAATTTGTTTGCAGGCGTAAACTGTATAATCCAGTTGGAAGATCTTTCACATCAAGGGTAATTGAGTTCTGTCCTGGACTTTGTGAGGGAAATGCTGATTCTTTTACTGTGCCTCCCAGATGATTGATTAATTGCACACTTACTGGACCATCCTCCTCTAAGGTGTAGTCAACAGTTGTAAACTGATCAGTAGGATTCGGATAAAGGGTTAGGTTAGTAATGTATCCACCGTAACCAGGAACGTTCACGTATGTTCGTTTGAATGTTGTTACCGTTGCCCCCAGTCCATCACTGGCAGTTACCCTGACGTTTAACCAATAGGGTTCTATACCTTGATAGTAAAAGGGATGATTATATGTGTCGGTGGTGGATGAAACTGTTGTGTAATTAAACCCATCTATGCTGTAGGCCCAGCTAAAAGAGTATGGTGGTGACCCGCAAGAATACACTGCCTCATAAGTTCGGAAGCCTGGTGCGAGAACTTCATCCGGACCCTCTACATAAAGCCCGAATGGATACGGTGGCTCGGGTCGGAAAGCACGCACTGTTGCGAAAGTTTCTGTGAGCCTCTGAGCATTGTTATTAGTTGACGTACCTGAGGCGCTACCATTGATTCTAACATTTGGATTGGAAAAATTAAGTTTTGTTTCCGTGCTTGCATTGGAGTACATTATGGTGCACCACAGCGTTTGATTGAGCCAATTGGTTTTTGAGTAAGCCTTTGCCCAAGAAGGAACATTGTTATCATTCTGATGCTTGGCTCCGAACAGGTGTCCCAATTCGTGTGCGCTAACTCTATACGGGGTTGCACGTGTTACCTGTACAATCGCGTAAGCATTAGCATCACTAGGACCTACTGCTGCTACAATTCCATACAGATTACCGTAGTTCGCATGGGTAAAAATGACAACCACATCTGCTTGGAAATTATTACGTAATGCCTGGGCTCCCTGATCGCCAGCCAATCTATTGACGTCATGCTTAGGAATACTTGTTGTAACAAAGTTAAAGTCTTGGATTCCCGCTAATTCCATCGCTGCTGAAGAGGTAATTGCACTATTATAAATACAGGAGTTGAACTGTGAGATTGAAAGGTTTACCGTTCCATTGATATCGGGATTAGCGGCTCTAGCCTCAGGTGTAATGAGAAATAATGCGCGTATGGGATGCAACGTTGGGCAAGGGTTTTGTCTGGCGCCTGAATTATTTTTTTCTATTTTTTCTAGAGGAGCCGGATTTTGCAATTTCAAATTATTTTCTGTGCCGCACGTTTCATTTATCGCTTTCTTTGGATCAAATGTTATAAACATATGATTGCCATTAGGTGCTGGATGGATTTCAAAACTCCTTCAGGAATTGAAATATAGCCTGTAATTCCCCCATTAGAAGACAGGAAAATTATATCCCCTAATTCATCCTCTGTTTTGCCATACCATTTGTAGTTGTCATCATTAGCATACTCAACGTATGTGGCTTTGGCTTTTATCTTCTTAGAAAAGCCGGGAATGAAAAAAGATAAGGCTCCATTTTTTTGAATTTGCTTAAGGCTTCCAACCTTAATGTATTCAAGTTTAACTACTAGGTCGTTAGCCCGCATCTTATCTTCATAAGATTTTAATTCATGATTTTCATTTAATTTTTTACTTGGTGAAATGAATTCTTCAGTTTGGGCAGTTGCGGCAAATGGGGAAATAGCTGCTAGAAATAAGGCTAGCCTAAGATAGGAATGTTTTTTTAGAGGGTTCGTTTTGTTTATGTTTAAAGTGTAAATAAATGTAAGAAGTTAGACTTACATTAGCAACTCACTCTGCCCCCTACGCACGTTCTGTCGCAGTGCGGATATGCGGGTGAGTTGTTGGTGATCCATGTCACAAGCCCTCCGCACAACACCAACTTAGGCGGTGATAATTTCTTGAAGCTCTCACCCTTGAAACGGCACCCCCGTCTTCTTTGAAACTTGTTTCAAATCATTTACAACATTCTCTATCAACGGGATTCCTTCCTTGCTTCGTTTTTGTTCTGCTGCATGTTCAGGAT
>JBBRKB010000142.1:0-9080 GCA_038218385.1 Cytophagales bacterium
GGCACGCACACCGTCAAACTTTTTTTCCGATTCCGTTAAGAATTCCAGCACAATGGGTACGAGCAACGAATAGGTTTTGCCACTTCCCGTGGGTGCATTTACTAAGCCACTAAAACCCGTGAGATAGGCTTGCCATGCATCGAGTTGAAATTGAAAAGGAGTCCAACCGCGCGAAACAAACCAATCTTTTCCTATTTTTAAATTCTCATCGTCCATTAAAATTAAATATAGGATTCTCACGTGA
This sequence comes from Cytophagales bacterium, assembly GCA_038218385.1. Lineage (GTDB taxonomy): Bacteria > Bacteroidota > Bacteroidia > Cytophagales > Cyclobacteriaceae > JBBRKB01. The sequence continues at coordinate 245 of JBBRKB010000142.1, forward strand.
TCAAAAAAACAATCTCTGCTGGCAGTTGTTAAAGACCGTTAATAAATTAAACGAATGGGCAAATATTCTATTAAGGAGCTAGAAAAACTTTCGGGTATAAAAGCGCACACCATCAGAATTTGGGAGAAGCGGTATAACCTCATTGAACCCCATCGAACAAAAACCAACATTCGTTACTACTCAGATGAAGACCTCAAAAAAATTATTAATGTATCTACCCTAAACACCCACGGCATTAAAATATCGTTGATCGCACAACTCAGCGAAAGCGAACTCAGCCAAAAAGTTTTTGATTTAAGCATTCAACATAATCAGTCTGATATCCATATCGACAAACTCATCACTTCCATGCTGGATCTTGATGAGGAAAAATTTGTGGCAGACATTTCATTGCTGGAATCTAAATTTGGATTTGAAGAAACCATGACCACTATCATTTATCCTTTCCTTATAAAAATTGGGGTGCTGTGGCAAACCGGCAACATTACACCTGCACATGAGCATTTCATCTCCAACATTATTCGTCAGCGGGTAATTGTAGCCATTGCTTCATTGAAAATTGCAACCAAGAAGGCATTGCGTGTTGTACTCTTTCTTCCAGAAAATGAATTACACGAAATTGGATTGCTTATGCATCATTACATTGTGCGAAAGGCGGGATTGCTGTCATATTATCTCGGACAGTCTGTGCCCTTCGAGGATTTAAAACAAGTTTGTGAAACCCATAAACCACACATGCTGATCACCTCCCTGACTTCGCATCCGGCACCTCATGCACTTGATACCTATTTGAAGCATGTGTGCCAGGCCTTTCCGCAAAGTGCCGTGTTTGCTTCTGGTGCATTGGTTCGGAAAACATCCTACCACCATCACCCCAATTTGAAAGTGTTCGAAACTGCGGAACAATTAAAAGAACTTATCAAAGCGTTTCGTTAACCGCATAGTTTTGTTTAACGACAAAATTTAAAACGAGCCAAAATCAATCATTTTATCATTTTCTGTTAAACAAAGCTTTAATTCTGTTTAACGACTCTTCATTATCTATTAACAAAGGCCTAATATTGTTTAACATTATTACTTAAACATTAAACGATATGACTGCTCCAGAATTCGATTATAAAGTCACTTCACTGAGAAGCACCCTCAGATTGTTCACCCGAAAATTCACCAACGATGCTGATGAATCTTCCGATCTCATTCAGGATACCATTCTCAAAGCGCTAACCTATCGGGATAAATTCAGGAATGATACCAACCTGAAGGGCTGGTTATTCACCATCATGCGCAATACATTCATCAACGGTTATCGTAAAAACCAACGTGCAAAAACCTCGCATGATACCACAAAAGATTTATATTTTCTGAATGTGGAAGATACCTATACCTTCAATTCTCCCGATCGGAATTTTGAATACGAGGAAGTGTGGAAAAATATTCATCAACTTGCCGATGAACTTTTAATACCCTTTAAGATGCATGTGTCTGGCTATAAGTACTATGAGATAGCCAAGCATCTAAATATTCCTATCGGCACCGTTAAAAACCGAATATTTCACGCACGGAAGGAAATTCAAAAAAGATTAGGTATATCTTGAAGTATATTCAAATTCGGAAAGATGAATTCAGTTGGAGTAATTGGTGCCGGGTTTTCGGGTCTTGCAGCTGCGGCTACATTGGCGAAAGAAGGATATACCGTAACGGTGTATGAAAAAAATGATTCACCCGGTGGGCGCGCACGAAAGTTTGAAGCGAACGGGTTCACATTTGATATGGGCCCCAGCTGGTATTGGATGCCTGATGTATTTGAACATTACTTTAACCAGTTCGGAAAACAGCCATCCGATTATTACAACCTCATACGACTAGATCCTTCCTATAGAATTTATTATGGAAAAGATGACTCGCTTGATATACCAGCGGGTGTTGATGCACTTTGTAAACTATTTGAATCGCTTGAAAAAGGTAGCGGCAATCAACTGCTGAAATTTCTTGACGAAGGAAAATATAAATACGAGATAGGAATGAATGAACTGGTCTATAAACCAGGCTTGTCTGTTTCAGAATTGATTGATATGCGATTGGCAAAAGGCGTATTCAAATTACATGTCTTTCAATCCATCGCTACTTACATTCGGAAATTTTTCAAGCATCCTAGAATCATTCAACTATTGGAATTCCCTGTTTTATTTCTGGGTGCTACGCCCGCCAAGACACCCGCACTTTATAGCTTGATGAACTATGCAGATATGTCACTCGGTACATGGTATCCCCAAGGAGGTATGTTCAAGATCATTGAGGGGATGACTACGCTGGCAACATCGCTTGGCGTTACGTTTAAATTCAATTCACCAATCGATCAATTTGCGTTGAATGGAAAATCTATCACAGGTATTCAGTGTGGTGATGAAAAGTATACTCATGACGACTACATTGCTAGTGCTGATTACCATCACATCGAGCAACACGTTCTTCCGGAAAAATATAGAAAATATGATGCTTCGTATTGGTCGAAAAGAGCGATGGCACCATCGAGTCTTATTTTTTATATTGGTTTGAATAAAAAAATCAAAGGCTTGCTTCACCACACGCTTTTCTTTGATCAGGATTTCGCCTTGCATGCAGAAGAAATATACGAGAATCCCCAGTGGCCCACATCACCACAGTTTTATATTTCATGCCCGTCCAAAACGGATGATACCGTTGCCCCAGAAGGTTGTGAAAATATAATGATCTTGATTCCTGTGGCTCCGGGTTTAAAGGATACAGAAGAGACCCGTGAAAAATATTTTGAGGTGGTAATGGACCGATTGGAGAAAATAATTGGCGAAACGGTAAAAGCCCACATTGTGTTCAAACGGTCGTATGCACACAACGATTTCATTTCAGATTACAACGCTTTTAAAGGAAATGCATACGGTCTGGCCAATACGCTGATGCAGACAGCCAATTTACGACCCTCGATTGCAAACAATAAGCTCAATAACTTGTTTTATACCGGGCAACTGACTGTCCCAGGGCCGGGTGTTCCTCCCTCGCTCATTTCAGGACAAGTAGTAGCAAAAGAACTTATGAAAAGAAAAAATAAATCGTAACTTAATCTATGAAGGAAATTTTTGATGCCGTTTCTATAAAATGCAGCAGGCTCACCACGCGTACCTATAGCACATCTTTTAGTCTGGGTATTTTATGCCTGGGGAAATCGTTACGCGATCCCGTCTATGCGATCTATGGTTTCGTGCGTTTTGCTGACGAAATCGTTGATTCGTTTCATGACTATGAAAAAGAAAATCTTTTGGCTCGCTTCAAAAAGGAAACCTATGCAGCCATAGAAGAAAAAATCAGCCTCAACCCTATCCTGAATTCATTTCAGCATACCGTCAATCGATACAACATTGACGTATCGTTAATCGATTCATTTTTGAAAAGTATGGAAATGGATCTCCATAAAACAGAGCACAATGAAGACACCTTCAAAGAATATATTTTAGGATCAGCAGAAGTTGTGGGGCTTATGTGCCTAAAAGTTTTTTGTGAAAATGAAAAACAGTATGAATTACTAAAACCATCTGCCATGAGCCTTGGCTCAGCATTTCAAAAAGTAAATTTCCTTCGCGACCTCAATGCAGACTACAAAGACTTAGGCAGAAACTATTTTCCGGATGTTGACCTCGATCATTTTGATGAACCCTGTAAGAAAGAAATTGAACGTAACATTAAAGTAGACTTCGATCACGCGCTTGAAGGCATTCGTCAATTGCCGCGCTCATCACGGTTTGGAGTATATGTCGCCTATGTATATTATCTTGCCCTTTTTAAAAAAATAAAGAATACGAAGAGCGAGTTTGTCATGCGCAGCAGAATACGGATTAGGAACCGACATAAAGCAACGCTCCTTGCCTATTCATTTGTAAAACACCAGTTGAACATACTCTAATGGAAGATGTAATTCTTGTAGATGATCAGGACAATGCGATTGGCACCATGGAGAAAATGGAAGCCCACAAAAAAGGTTTGTTGCACCGTGCGTTTTCAATTCTTATTTTTAATTCAAAAGGTGAAATACTTTTGCAAAAAAGGGCAAAAGGAAAATATCACAGCAATGGCCTCTGGACAAACACCTGTTGTAGTCATCCCCTTCCTGGAGAATCTATGGAACAGGCAACGCATCGAAAACTGAAACAGGAAATGGGCATCGATCTGTCTACTGAATTTGCATTTAAGTTTCAATATCATGCCGCACTGGACAACAATCTTACAGAACATGAAATGGATCACGTGTATATGGGTACAACAGACGTTGTTCCTATCCTCAATAAAGAAGAGGCAGAAGCCTGGAAATACATTAGCCTACCCGATTTAAAAAAAGATATAAACAACAATTCCAATACCTACACCGCTTGGTTTAAAATTATTGTGGCACATCCGGAATTTAATGAACTTGTAATAGGCTGAAGTCCTTTCCAATACGCGTTGAAACTATTTTACTGTAGATTCCTTCTCGAGGTTATAGCGTTTTACAATTTTCTCAATATCCGCCCTTCTGTACTTTCCTTTATGAAGATCAAATGTTAGAGCGCTATTATCCAAAAAGTATAAATCCTTTCCATTCTTAAGTACAGAAAACACATATTTATGTAATTTTTCGTGGGGCTTTTTTAAGTAATAATCAATCTGTGGCTGGCTCATCACTAATCTCCTTGTCGGATCTGATGAATTGTATTGTTCATTCATAGTTGTTACGTATTGATATTCATATAGTGTACAGAATCCGGTTACTATTGGCTTTAAGAAAACCAAATTAGGCTTTTTGTAACCGACATCATGCGTTTCGTAAATCACATGACCATACTTATAAGATCTTAAACCAGTAGCAAAGTAAACCTTTCTCTCATCTGTCTTGAACACCACTCTGTGGTAAAATAAGTATTCAAATAAGGGCTCCTTAATTTCGCCCACTATCGTATCACCGTTATTTGTAATTACATAATCTTGCGCCAGCAACTTGTCAGATAAAAACAAAAATAGAACTATGATAAAGCATTTCATTTCAAAATATTTTACTTTATATCATTAATCTCACTTCCATTTCATGGAGAGGAGTTCTAAATTAGTAATATTTACTTATCCGTTCAAAATTTGACAAGACAATAAGAGTGGTGATTGTAGATGCAGCAACCTGCACAAGTTTTCGAACAGACGTTGTTACCATTCTATCATCAAATCCAACGTGGTAATATCAAGAAGGTAAATTAATTTTGATTTTCTCTTTCATTATTTAGGCTGAAAAAACCGAATATAATCTACGGCCATACGTTGCGGAAAATTAGTAGTCGCATCGGGACTACCTGGCCAATTACCTCCCACCGCCACATTCATGATAAAGAAAAATTCTTCTTTGAATTCGCTGAGCTCAGCTGGTGTGATATCTATTACATGAAACTGAACATCATCCAGATACCATGTGATTTTGGTAGCATCCCACACAATTGAAAAAACATGAAATTGATCCGCCAATTTCTCCCCAGTTGCCAAATCTTTATGACCACCATAGTTCACATTTTTACTTTGACTATCAGCAAACCAATGCGCGGTGGCATATGCGGTTCCATCACGTCCTACCGCATTGCCTCCAATCATTTCAAGGATATCTATCTCTCCGCATTTCGCCCACCCTACTGTATTAATATTAGATCCTAGCATCCAGAGTGCCGGCCAAATACCTTGTCCTTTCGGCATCACCGCACGGATATCAACACGCCCATATTTAATATCTACTTTGTCTTTTGTAATAATCCGTGATGATGTGTACTGCTTTCCATTAAGCGCTTGTTGTTTCGCCTCGATTACTAAATAACCATCTGCAACGGTAGTGTTTGCTTTTTGATAATACTCCAATTCGTTATTGCCCCAACCACAATTCCCCGGACAACCATCACCGATTTCAAATGTCCAGTCGGATTCATTAAGAGCCGTTCCATCAAATTCATCAGCCCAAATAGCATCCATGTCCGGATATGTAGTTGGTGTGGAATATCCCGCTGTTGGAATCGTAAAGAAAACCTCCACGCTAATGGCCTCCGATTTAGTAATGAATAAACTTGGTTTGGATCCAATCGCTTTTACCGTAACAGTATAGTTGCCGGAAGCGGGATAGATAAAATTTTCAATTCCTGTAATCGATTTTCTGGGCGCTTTACCAGATACGCCAAAATCAATTTCAAAAGTGGTTGTATTGTCAGCCGTTGCCGTTAGTGTAACATTTCCCGAGCCATCCGTTGCAATAGTGAACCCCATTTGAAGATTGGATGGCATAACATCGGGATCGGAAGAATCGCAATGGCTGAAGGAGAAGACGGTAAGCGCAATGAAAAACAAAGACAAAAGTGGCGTAAGTTTGGTTGATCGTTGCATGAGTAAATATTTAGGTGTAATATAAAACATATATCGCATCTTAACCTTACTCATCAAACATTGTGCAGCCATCGGTGTTAATGTGTAAATGAATGATTCAATGCATGATGCCTCATTAATAAAGTCGCTTGTCGATAAGACAACTACTCTTTTTTGGTTTAGAAGAGACCTCCGGTTGCATGACAACGCTGGTCTTTATCATGCACTTAAAGAAAACGAACAGGTACTTTGTCTTTTTATTTTTGATACAGAAATACTGGATAAACTGGAGGAGAAAGATGATGCCCGAATCACCTTTATTCACAACAGCCTCCAGCATCTTAAGGAAGAACTTGAGGCAGTAGGTAGTTCTTTACTCGTACTGCATGGCGATCCCATAGAACTGTTCACATCACTACATCCAAAAGCCATTTACACCAATCATGATTATGAACCGTATGCTTTGCAACGTGATGGTGCCGTTAAAGAAATTTTAGAATCCAAACGAATCGCTTTTCACTCCTACAAAGATCAGGTTATTTTTGAAAAGAGTGAAGTGGTAAAAGATGATGATAGTCCCTACACCGTCTTTACGCCCTATAGTAAAAAATGGAAATCAAAGCTGAATGATTTCTACAAGAAAAGTTATCCATCCAAAAAATACTTTTCTAGTTTTAAAAAGTGTAAGTCTATTCCGTTACTCGATATAACGACATTTGGTTTTACACCATCCGAAATTGGGGTACCTCCCAGAATTATCAAACGCTCGATAATTGAGACGTACGACAAAACCCGAAACTATCCTGCACTTGATGGCACCACAAAGCTAAGTGTGCACCTTCGCTTTGGAACGGTGAGCATTCGAAAACTTGTGCAGGTTGCTGCATCTACAAATGAAACATGGATGAACGAATTGATCTGGCGAGAGTTTTATATGATGATCTTGTGGCATTTTCCACACACAGAAAAATCTTTCAAACCTGCCTATGATCATATTGTATGGCGAAATAATCCGGATGAATTTAAGGCGTGGTGTGAAGGACAAACGGGTTTTCCCATTGTCGATGCCGGCATGCGTGAACTCAATGCAACAGGCTATATGCACAACCGAGTGCGCATGATCACGGCAAGTTTTCTAACGAAACATTTATTGATCGATTGGCGCTGGGGTGAAGCGTACTTTGCCAAAAAATTATTGGACTTCGATCTCGCAGCCAACAATGGTGGGTGGCAATGGTCTGCCGGAAGTGGATGTGATGCCGCACCTTACTTCCGCGTTTTTAATCCTTCTCTTCAAACAAAAAAATTTGACGCTGAAATGAAATACATTAAGAAGTGGATTCCCGAATTCAACACGCCATCCTATCCTGCACCCCTTGTTGATCATGCACTAGCGCGTGATAGAATGTTGACTGCCTACAAAGTTGCTCTAAATAATGTTTCGGTAAAATGAACATCCTGCTAACTGGATCCACAGGCTACATTGGCCGCAGACTCTTACCTGTCTTATTAGAGGCCGGACATTCTATAGTATGTCTGGTGAGGGATAAACGCAGATTTTCTTTTGAGGGCATTCCATCTGCACGACATAATCAACTTACCATAATTGAACATGACTTGGAAACGAGCAGTGTGAAGAGTTCCATTCCAGACGATATTGATGTTGCTTATTATCTGGTGCATAGCATGACCTCTTCAAAAGGCGAATTTAAAGATCTCGAAAAGACTTGTGCGGAAAATTTCATCACCCTTCTTCAACCTTTCCACGTAAAACAAATTGTTTATGTGGGAGGAATTTCAAATGATACGGATCTCTCGGAACATCTTACATCAAGAAAAAATGTTGAGGAAATCCTGAAGAAAGGGCCGGTTCCTGTTACCATCTTACGAGCAGCGATTATCATAGGTTCGGGAAGCGCATCTTTTGAAATAATCCGTGACCTGGTTGAAAAACTTCCGGTGATGTTGGGTCCGAAATGGCTGCGGAGTAAATGCCAACCCATTGCCATTCGTAATGTGTTGAATTATTTGGAAGGTGTGTTGCTTAATCCCGTAACCTTTAACCAAACGTATGATATAGGGGGACCGGATGTACTTACGTATCATGAGATGCTGGATGGATATTCACGCGCGCGAAAACTCAAACGCCTCATCATACAAGTGCCCGTGCTATCACCGCGCCTTTCTTCTTTATGGTTATATTTTGTAACCTCTACATCATATGTATTGGCCCGGAATCTTGTAGACAGTCTTAAAAACAATGTGATCTGTCACAACACCAAAATCCACGAACATATACCCTTAGATCTTCTGACGTATGATGAGGCTCTCCAATTGGCGTTTGATAAAATAAGCCAAAACAATATTATCTCCAGTTGGAAAGATTCTAATCCCAATGTGAAATTCCACAAAGATTTTTTGAGTTATGTACAAGTACCTGAGCACG
>JBBRKB010000143.1:0-9049 GCA_038218385.1 Cytophagales bacterium
TTGCCGGAAGTTTTGAAATCTATTTCGTTAATTCTCTCGGCCTTCCGTTTGGCTCAGGTGTTATCGTGTTTTGTTTGATCTTGTTCAGTGCTCTGATTTTTGGTATCGTCAAATCACAAAAAATGGGAAATGCATTGTTCAATACTTTCCTCGTGTCTACTGCCTTTATTTTAATTGGATACGCATCGTATGCCGTTGTGGTAATCCGGTCGAATGACAATCCTCCTATCAATGAAAATGATCCTTCTGATGTGATGAGTTTCGTTCGTTATCTGAAACGTGAACAATATGGAAGTCGCCCATTGGGGTATGGACAATATTTTACCACTGAAATTCAAGGGTACACGGAAGGTGCTCCTGTTTACACAAAAGGAAAAGAACGTTATGAAATAACAGATCGCAAGCTTGAGTACCGATACGACCCTACAGGCATGACGATCTTGCCCCGCATCTACAGCACTGATCCTGATCATCAGCAACGCTATCGCGAAATCTTAAACCTGCAAGAAGGTGTAAAACCCACATTCGCAGACAACATCTGGTTTATGATGAAACACCAGATTGGCTGGATGTACATGCGTTACTTCATGTTCAACTTTGCCGGAAGGGAGAGTGACATTCAGGATGCCGATTGGCTTGGGCCACTGGCTTGGGGTGAGGATATTCCATCGGAGTTGGCACAAAACCGAGGGCGAAATAATTATTTCATGATCCCCTTCCTGTTGGGATTTCTTGGTTGTGTTTATCATTTGTATAGGGATTCCAAAAACTTTGCCGTGGTAGGACTGCTCTTCATTTTACTGGGTGTTGCCCTGGTTATTTACCTTAACTCACCACCCACAGAGCCACGCGAGCGCGATTACATTTACGCAGGATCCTATTATGCCTATTGTATTTGGATTGGGTTTGCTGTTATTGCTTTCGCGGAATTTTTTGCACGATGGATTAAGAATGGAAAAGGTGTAGCCATTGCCGCAACACTTATCTGTTTGTCTGCTCCTGCTATCATGGCCAAAGAAGGATGGGATGATCATAATAGAAGCGATCGTTTCTTCTCCGTTGATTCTGCCATTAATTATTTGCAGTCATGTGCACCAAACGCCATCCTGTTTACCGGTGGTGACAATGATACATTCCCGCTATGGTATGCGCAGGAAGTGGAAGGTGTGCGCACCGATATGCGCGTTGTCGTATTAAGTTATTACAACACCGATTGGTACATAGGGCAGACTATGAGAAAGACGTATGAATCAGAACCATTCCCCTACACGCTTACCATTGACAACTACAAACAAGGGGGACCAAACGATTATTTATTTTATCAGGATAAAAACATAAAAAGTATTGATCTGAAGGAGTATTTAAACCTGATCAAGAAAAACTATGAAGGACTCCGCTACGAATACTCACCCACCAGCAACATGGTGCCTACCAAAATGCTAACGCTAAATGTTGACGTGGAAAAAGTGCGGGCAATGGGCATCATACCGAAAGGAATGGACAGCTTGGTAGTGCCGCAAATGCAGCTTCGTCTTACGGGCAATGGACTTGAGACGAAAGACCTTGCCATGCTTGATCTCTTGGCTACGAATAACTGGGAACGTCCGCTGTATGTAAACAACACATCACTCGCTCAGTTTAAAATTGACTTAAGACCATATGTAGTACAGGAAGGAAATGCATTTAGAATACTTCCTGTTTTAAATCCCAATCCACGTGCAGGCGAATTGGTGAATACAGCATTGGCCTTTGAGAACATGACGAAGAAATTTCAGTATCGTCAGCTAGACAATCCGAAAGTGTATTACAATGAAGACTACAGAAAATTTGTTGTGAACCAACGGGGAAGTTTTAACTCCCTTGCTGAAGGTTTCATCACGGAAGAAAATCCAGAGAAGGCGCGTGAAATATTATTATTCAGCTTGGCCAAAATCCCTGATGTTAGTGTTCCTTATGATTATACATCTGCCCGCAGTGTACAGTTACTGTTGGAAGTAGGCGAAAAAGAAAAAGCACTTGAGATTGCTGCTATCATGGGTGACCGTGCAGATGAAATGCTAACCTACCTCATAGCCAAAAATGATCTTGGTCAGGATTTACAATACAACCTTGCCATTGTTGGTGAGCTACAACGCGTATTGTTTACGTATCAGGAAATGGAATTGGCGACAAAGCTGGAAGGCATTTACGAGAAACATAGAAACGCCTTGGGGTTGCCTTCGAGAAGAGGAGAATAAGAGAAGGTACGAGGGCAGAGGTACGAAGGACGAGGGAAGGGAATTACGAATAAACAAATGACGAAGGACGAATTAAAAAGGAAAGACCAAATTCGTCACTCGTAATTTGTGCTTCGTCATTTCACTCGGTGCCAAACACGCTGGCGTTCATCCCTTGTACCTCGTACCCCTGCCCTCGTACCTTATAAATGTATCACCTCATCATAAGCCGCAGCAGCAGCTTCCATGATGGCTTCGCTCATCGTAGGGTGAGGATGCACAGATTTTATTATCTCATGACCCGTGGTCTCTAATTTTCTGGCTACTACTACTTCTGCAATCATCTCGGTAACATTAGCTCCAATAAAATGTGCACCAAGCCATTCGCCATACTTAGCATCGAAGATTACTTTTACAAAACCATCTGTTGCGCCGGCAGCTTTTGCTTTACCGGAAGCACTGAAGGGAAACTTACCCACTTTGATCTGATAGCCTGCCTTCTTCGCAGCTTCTTCGGTATAACCAACAGAAGCAATTTCAGGTGAGCAATAGGTACAGCCAGGGATGTTGTTATAGTTCAATGGTTCAGGGTTGTGGCCTTTTATTTTTTCCACGCATATAATGCCTTCCGCAGAAGCTACGTGCGCCAACGCCGGACCTTTCACAATATCACCGATCGCATACACACCACTCACATTGGTTTTATAAAAATCATCTACCAATACTTTTCCTTTCTCGGTCTTCACGCCTACTTCTTCCAAGCCCCTGCCTTCAAGATTAGTAGCAACCCCTACAGCAGATAATACAACATCAGCCTCCAACTTTACTTCACCTTCTGGTGTTTTCACTGTCGCTACACATCCTTTGCCTGATGTGTCAACTTTGGTCACCTCTGAGTTTACGTATATCTTCATCCCCGCTTTCTTAAAAGACTTATCCAATACTTTGGAAACCTCTTCATCTTCTACAGGTACAATGCGTGGTAGGAATTCAACAATAGTTACTTCCGTTCCAAGTGTATTATAGAAGTAGGCAAACTCAACACCGATAGCACCCGAACCAACGATGATCATTTTCTTCGGCATTTTGTCAAGGATCATAGCTTCGCGATAGCCAATAATTTTTTTGCCATCGATTTTCATGCTTGGCAATTCGCGTGAGCGCCCACCTGTTGCTAAAATAATATGTTTCGCTTCGTACTCTACTTTCTTTCCGTCAGCATCCGTCACTTCAACTTTTCCTCCCTTTTTCAGTTTGGCAAATCCAGCTATATGATCGATTTTATTTTTCTTAAACAGAAATTGAATTCCTTTGCTGTTGCTGTCGGCCACTTGTCTGCTTCGTTTCACTATAGCATTGAAGTCAGCCTTGGCGTCTTTCACCTCCACACCATAATCACTCGCGTGTTTTATGTATTCAAATACATTGGCACTTTTTAATAAGGCCTTCGTAGGGATACATCCCCAGTTGAGACATATACCACCGAGCTCGGCTTTTTCAACAACACCTACTTTCATTCCGAGTTGTGAGGCTCGAATGGCAGCTACATAGCCACCAGGACCGCTGCCGATCACGATGAGATCATATTTTGACATAATACACTTGTTTAGATTTCGCAGCCAAAGATAAACCGCGAATCGCTCAATCAAAAAGTTACGCCCTAAAACACTGGTGATAATTAATAAAATTGCAGATACAGGTATTGCGAAGATTATTGGCAGAATTACTTAATTTTAGCCGCTAAATTCATTTTACAACATCACACCCAATCACAAACCACACAGCTAGTAGCCAGTGCTAGTAGCATGAAGCTTAAAAACATCGTATGAAACTACTCGAAGGAAAAACCGCTCTTGTCACCGGCGCCTCCAAAGGCATCGGTCGCTCCATCGCCATTCGCTATGCAGAACAAGGCGCTCATGTTGCATTCACCTATTTGTCAAGTGTAGAACAAGGGCAGGCGCTTGAAGCCGAACTTCAAGCGAAAGGCGTGAAAGCAAAAGGCTATCGTTCTGATGCCTCTGACTTTGCACAAGCTGACAAATTAATAAATGATGTAATCGCAGATTTTGGTTCACTCGATATACTTATCAACAATGCGGGCATCACACAAGACACATTATTGTTGCGCATGACAGAGGAGATGTGGGACAACGTGATCAATGTAAATCTTAAATCTTGTTTCAATACGGTGAAAGCTGTGACCAAACAAATGATGAAACAAAAAGGCGGATCGATCATCAACATGACTTCGGTGGTTGGATTGAAAGGAAATGCCGGTCAGGCAAATTATGCCGCATCGAAAGCGGGCATTATTGGTTTTACAAAATCAGTAGCTCTTGAAATAGGTTCACGTGGCATTCGCTCCAATGCTGTTGCGCCTGGCTTCATTGAAACCGAAATGACTGCCAAGCTTGACGAGAAAACGGTTCAAGGCTGGCGCGATGCCATACCAATGAAACGCGGAGGCAAACCGGAAGATGTTGCTGATGTTTGTGTGTTTCTGGGTTCAGAACTTTCTGCATACGTCACCGGGCAAGTGATTCAGGTAGATGGCGGGATGCTTACTTAAAAATATAAAAATTAAAGTCTCTTCATTATGCTCTTGCATGTCTTCAAGATCAATGTCGTTGACTTAGGCTCTTTCCCTCTCATGGAGAGGGAAGGGAGAGGTTAAACAAATTGCTTAAGTCAACGACATTGGGCGTGAGTTTATGTTTTTGCTACACGACTTTTAAAAAATAAATAGCTATAAAAACCAATAAGCATTATATTGGGTACCAAAATAACTTTTGCCCTCTCTTGATAATAAGTAGAAGAGCTCGTGGGATCCAATACAACGGTAGTACAGTCAGTTGAAGAACTCTTAGCAGAGGCTTATGAGTCTCGCGCAAACAATCTTTCACATAGTGTTGAATTAGCGTTCCGCGCACTTTCGCTGGCAAAAAAGGGTGACGGCAATATGTATGCCCGTGCGCAATGTCTGCTCGGGCTTTTTCTTATGATCAAAGGTGAGTTTAAACAAGCCCTTGAATTTTCTTTTCAAGCGGTTGCTTATTTTGAAACTCATAACGATCAAAAAGGAATTGCCGATGCGAAATACAACATTGGTAGTGTCTATTATAAAACCGACAGTTACCACGTTGGCCTTGAGTTTTTGTTAGATTGCCTTCAGCTATACCGTCAACTTGAAGATCACCACAATCAGTCTCGCGTGCTTAAATCAATGGGCACCATCTATGAATATTTTGGTGATATCGACAGCGCCATTGATTCGTACGTAAAATGTATACAGGCGGCCGAGAAGACCAAAGACCTTAAACAAGTTTCGAACGCATACAATCCGTTGTCTGGAATTTATCTGAACGAAAACAAAATTGACCTCGCTTTTGAGTTGATTGAAAAAGCTATAAAATTAAAAGAGAAAACCAATGATGTAAGAGGCCTGGCCTTCTCGCTGTACGGCAGAGGCAAGTGCCATTTAAAGACCCAAAACTATCATCAAGCACTTGTTGATTTCAATGAAAGCATTGCCATCCAAATTGAAATGGGTGATAGACTGGGACAAGGCATGGTGTACATTAAGATGGGGCTCGCGTTCATGGGCCTAAAGGATTATGCAAATGCAAAAGAACACTTTACCAAGGCACTTCATATCGCTAGCGAGACCAATATTAAATTCATCTTATTTAAAACTCATTACAACTTGTATTTACTTGAGGTCGAGCAAGAAAATACGGCCATGGCACTGCATCATTTACAGGAATACATTAAGCTAAAAGAGACTGTTATCAACAGTCACAGTACCAACATCATTAAGAGTTATCAGTCCATAAAAAAAATTGAGTCGTTGGAACTTGAGGCAAAAATCCAAAAAGAAAAAGCAGAAATAATCGGCAAGAAAAACGCTGAACTCGATTCCTTCTTCTATCGCATCTCGCACGACTTGAAAGGTCCCATTGCTTCGTTGCTGGGTCTTAACAACATGATACACCTGGAAGTGACGGACGAAGACGCGTTGCGTTATTTTGGATTATACCATTCGCAAATTCTGCGCATCAACAACATCGTGATGGACTTGATCAACCTCACACGGATGAACTATGATGCGGAAGCAAAAACCAAAATCGATTTTAAAACAATCATCGAGGATTGCATTAGCTCCTACAGCTACCTGGATAATTTTCAAAAGATAAACTTTGTAACCGAAGTAGATGAAAGTATTACTTACATGTCCAAATGGGCCATCGTTAATACCATCCTTCAAAACCTTATTGAGAACTCTATTAAATACGCACGATGCAATGTTAAATCCTACCTTGCCATTGATATAACGAAGGAAGATAACTTTGTAAAAATCGTGGTAGAAGATAATGGCCAAGGGATACGGCTTACCGATCACAAAAAAGTTTTTGATATGTTCTTCAGGGCCAATGACCACATCCAGGGAACAGGTCTTGGCCTCTACATACTTCAACGTGCTGTAGAAAGGCTAAACGGAAAAGTGAGTTTTAGCAGCGAGCTTCAGGTAGGCACTATCTTTACTATTTTTCTTCCCATGGAATGTGCGGGTAACGCTTAGGTTGCCCACGCCTTACCTACTTCCGCTAATGGAATACATCTGTGATACGGACCTGGCACTAGATTGTATTGCAACACTTCCGTGGCGCCTGGCTTACTGGTAAGAAATCCAAGCAACGTAAGTTCTTTCATTTCGATAATAAAGGGCTTGTCATCTCCTGAGCCACTTCGCCACCATCCAATAGAAGAACCATCTTTTGTTTTCGCGATAATTTAAGGTAAGGCAAGATTATCACATTACAAATCAAAAAATTGAATTGCATTCGTTTTGAAACTTCATTAAACACTAAAGGTGATACCTATTTCAAAATGAAATAAGGTCGGCTACTTCAATATATCTCTAATGCTATTGTAATCCGCATCAGAGGCACGCACAAATCCTTCGGTGCCATAAAGATCAAGCAATATCTCTTTCCCTTTTTCGGTTGCTGCCAGTTTTACTAGTGCAATGTAGATGAGCTTTGCGCTCTCTTCTTTAAATTTTTTTGAAAAAACAATGGGATCGTTAGGAATAGCTTCTGTAATAGCCACGATCACTACTTTCTTTTCTACATCTGGATAGGTGGATTTTACACGTGCTCGTGCATCATGTATGGTACCGTCCGGTGCGGGTGGGGAATAGAACGTAGCGCCGGCATCTACCTTTCCTTCATACACGAGTTTCACTACATCATCATGTCGCTGCACAAATTGGATTTTGCCAGGGGTAATATTACTTTTTTCTAATAGATTTTTAGGATACAGGTAACCGGATGTAGAAAGCTTATCCGTATAGGCAATTGATTTTCCTTGTATATCTTGAACTTTTTTAATCGATGAAGAAGCCAACGTAATGATCTGTCCATAATATACAGAGCTGCCATATCTGATGGTGCGAAGCTTCACAGTAGCACCATGTTTCTTATGAGCTACAACATAACTCTGACTACTGAGTATGCCAAAGTATTGCTTGTCTTCACCAAAGTAATCAACCATGGCGTCATACGATTTGGGCACTACTAACACTATGGTGAGGCCGGTTTCCTTTTGGAGAAAATCTTTAATGTAGGTCCCGTTCTTTTTGATTTGATCCGTAGAAATAGACGGCGTGAGACAGAAATAAATAGTCTGGGCTGACAGGCTATAAAAGCCAAGGCTTAATGCCAAGACAAAAATTATTTTACGCATTAGGGTTCTTTCAATAAAGAACGTCAAAAAAATAAGAAAAAAGAGCGTTACGGAAAATTATAATTAACAAAGCGCTAAAATTTGCCACTAACGACTGTAAGCCCCACCGTGAGTAAATTTTTGCCAAATCTTTTGGAAACAATCTATGAAGGCTCTACGTTTGTGACTCTGAAAGTCGAATAAGCACACCTGCTTGGTCGATTTATAAAGAAGCGCTGAGAGACAGGCTCGTAGAAGCGCTAGCAACCTGCCCAAAAGCAAGGTGCTAATTCCTGATCCCACAAAAGGGAAAATATAAACCGATTAAAAAAATGAAAGATTTAATCACATTGTTCAAATCTATTGTCAGTTCCCCAGGGGTTCGTGCCATTCCTATTCGTCTGGAAAAATCCATACAGCAATTCTTTAGCGATTTTATGATGTGCCCTTGCATGCCCATGCGAGGATGCTGCTGTTGCTGCTAACGTAATCTTTTACAGACTTATCTTAACCAGAAACAAAGCCCTTGGCCTTATATAGGCTTGGCTCTTTTAATATAATACCAAATACATTTTCAACCCCAAAATAAAAATACCATGTCAACACTACATTTTGAAACGCTTCAGTTGCACGCTGGTCAGGAAATTGATCCCACAACACATTCACGTGCGGTACCCATTTATCAAACTACATCGTACACCTTCAAAGATTCTGAGCATGGCGCCAATCTTTTTGCGTTAAAAGAATTTGGCAACATCTACACCCGCATCATGAACCCAACCACGGATGTGTTGGAGAAACGCCTGGCCGCTTTGGAAGGTGGCGTTGCGGCATTGGCCGTCAGCTCTGGACAAGCATCACAATTCATTGCTCTAAACAACATCTTGCAGGCAGGCGATAATTTTGTTTCTACTTCTTTCCTTTACGGTGGAACCTATAACCAATTCAAGGTTGCCTTTAAACGACTGGGCATCGATGTACGCTTTGCCAAAGGCGATACTGTAGAAGCCTTCGAAAAAAATATCGACAAAAAAACAAAGGCACTTTATTTAGAAACCATTGGAAATCCTGAATTTAACATTCCTGATTTTGAAGCCATTGCAGCC
>JBBRKB010000144.1:0-8962 GCA_038218385.1 Cytophagales bacterium
CTGACACATCATAACCATCATCGCGCAGAGGTGATGGATAAAATGGAAGCAACCAAATCGTGTTGATCCCCAAATCTTCCAGGTAATCTAACTTTTGAATGAGGCCCGGAAAATCACCTATACCATCACCATTGCTATCGCAAAAAGAACGCACAGACAATTCATAGATGATTGCATCTTTAAACCATTTCGCTTCTACGTTCTTTTGCTTATTCATAGGCTATTGAAAAGATTCATGAATTTGTAAATGAAATAAATGGAAGGGAAGTACCGATGGGTCAAGCTCAACATAATTCCATTCCTGTGTCCAGGTAAAATGTTCGTCCATCACCAACTCATGCAGTTTTAAATTAACATGCTCACCCGGTTTCAAAATATCTTTTGGTAGTTGAACATACCCCGAATGCCTGACGAAAGGATCGAGGTTTACGACCACCAACATAATGTCCGACAAGTCCTCCGTTGTTTTTAAATAGGCAATCAGGTTACTGTTTTCAATTGGGAGAAACCGAACGTTCCATGTTGAATGAAAAGCTTCGTGTTCCTTGCGCGCTTTGTTGATCAACGTGATAAGATCGGTCATCCGGTTTGTCTTCTTCCACTCATAATGCTTGATCTCATATTTTTCCGAATCATAATATTCTTCCTTACCATTCATGGGTGTAGCCTCGCAAAATTCGTAAGGCGGTCCATAGATTCCATAGTTTGAAGAAAGTGTTGCCGCCAGTGCAAGGCGGATAATAAAAATATTTTCGGATTGATAGTGTAAATGGTACGGCAGTATGTCGGGGGTGTTGGGCCAAAAGTTGGGACGGAAATAATTTCGTGATGGTCCGTTCACCAACTCATTCATGTATTCTATTATTTCCACCTTATTCACCCGCCAGGTGAAGTACGTGTACGATTGGGTAAACCCTGCTTTTGCCAATGAAGCCATCACCTTCGGACGTGTGAAGGCTTCCGCTAAGAATATAATGTCATCATAATTTTTATTGACTTCACCAATGGCCCACTCCCAAAATGGAATCGGCTTGGTGTGAGGATTATCAACTCGAAATATTTTAACTCCCTGATCGATCCAAAAAAAGATTACTGACTTCAGTTCTTCCCAAAGTGCTTTCCAATCTTCGCTTTCAAAATTGAAGGGATATATATCCTGGTATTTCTTGGGTGGATTCTCAGCATATTGAATGCTCCCATCAGGGCGTTGCTTAAACCAATCGGGATGTTCTTTTACATACGGATGATCCGGTGCACATTGAAACGCAAGATCAATGGCAATATCAATGTTGTATTTTTTTGCTTCTGCAATAAGTTGTTTATAGTCATCAAATGTGCCGAGTTCTTTGTGAATACCTTTATGGCCACCTTCATCACTTCCAATGGCCCATGGCGAGCCGGGCTCCCCTACCTCAGCCGTTACATTATTGTTTTTTCCTTTACGATTTAATTTTCCGATAGGATGAATCGGTGGCATGTACAACACATCAAACCCCATGGAAGCAATGCGCGGAAGGAGTTTCACGACATCATGAAATGTGCCGTGTCTACCTTGATCCAATGCTGCTGAACGTGGGAACAATTCGTACCAACTGCTAAAGTTTGCTTTCTTATGTTCAACAACAATTTTCAATTCAGGTGAATACACCTCATGTTCAATCAACGGATTATCGTGAACGATTTTATGAAATGAATCAGTCAATACCATTTCAATTGCTTTGGCATATGGTTTGGATTCGAGATCAGCAGCAGATTTTTCAAGCACATCTTTACCACGCGAAAGTTTTCGGAGAAATACAGCACCTTCTTGCAATTCAACTTTTACATCTACACGTGCCGCGGCCTTTTTCTTAAAGCCATCATGCCACGTATCGAAATGATCGATCCATGCTCCTACTTGAAAATGATAATCGCCTTTTGATGACACTTGAAAGATTGCGCTCCAGCGATCATTTCCTTCAGGTTGCATTTCCAAATGTTGCCACTCCTTGTCTGATGCATGCCGATAGCGAACGTGGGATCGTATATGATCATGGCCATCAGCAAAAATATCAGCAGTGACATGAACCCATTCTCCCACGGTTCGCTTCGCTGGGTATCGGCCACCATCAATTTGTGGCTGAACATTTTCAATGATTACACGCTGTATTACATTCATAGCACTCACTAAACAAATAAATCCTACCTCTCTATTTAATCTTCAACATGAGACAAATGTGTGGCTTCATTTTAAAACTAAACGCCCAGTCTTTATCAAATCCTGCCTCCACTTCCTTCCACAACATATCATGTGCAATGTAGGCTTCGTCTTTTTTGAAGTTCAACGCCTTTACTGCTTCTGGCGAAAGCTGAACACTCACATCCTGATCTTCATTGTTAAAACCATTGATCACCAAATAGCGGTCATGGCCACTCACGCGAATAAAGGCATGTGTGTTTTCAGGAAAGTTGCCAGCCTTCACATTGAATTCGGTAATATCTACATACTCACCTTTTGTAAACGCCGGGCTAGTGGCCGCTAGATTTAACACATCAGCATGCAACATGCGCAATTGTTTGTTCTCAGCATCTAGTTTTCCACCATCAAACTTTCCATCGTTCATCCACTTCTGATGTTGAGGCACGCCCCAATAATCAAATATAGTGGTGCGTCCATCATCACCTTGAAAACCTTCCACACCAAGCGCAGGCTCTCCTACTTCTTGCCCGGAATAAATCATCATAGGCCCTTGATCAATTGTAGCGCTGATCACCATAGCGGGAGCACCTTTCCACATATCGCCTGCAAAAGACTGTGACGCTATCCGTTGTTCATCATGGTTTTCCATAAAGTGAAGCATGTGGTCATTTATACCGGATAATCTTTTTTGAATGTTGGCAATCTCAATGGTACTGCGCTCACCTTTCATCATCAGGCGAAGGTTGTCGTACAACAATGATTTGTCATATAAGAAATCAAATTTCCCTTTCTCAATGTAGTTGTGGTATTCATCAGGGTTATACACTTCAGCGATGAAAATAATGTTGGCGTTCACCGCTTTCACTTGTGGTATTACCCAACCCCAAAATTCTACGGGAACCATCTCGGCCATGTCACACCGAAATCCGTCTACCTTTTTATTTGTCCAGTAAAGTAAGATATCTCTCATTTTATTCCATGTATCCGGCACGGGATCAAAATATGTTTTTCCCTCTCCTTGAATGTCTACACCATAATTCAATTTCACGGTTTCAAACCAATCATTCACATCGGGGTTGGGAACGAACTTGTTATTACCTGTGGCTTTTGCCGGTGATTCCTCATATGCAGGATCCTCTTCTTGTCGAAGGGAATGATATTCCGATGGGACTTTAAAAGTTGTTTCCGGTAGATAATAAAAATTATTATTGGCTTTGAATGAAACGGTATTGTCATCGGATTCACCAAGATCTTTGACGTTATCAGGTTTGACATCCGAATGATATTCGCGGGCAACATGGTTGGGTACAAAGTCAATGATAACATGCATGTTATGAGCATGTGTTCGCGCTACCAATTCATCAAACTCCTTCATGCGATTGGGTACATCAACAGCCAGATCAGGATCAACATCATAATAATCTTTGATGGCATAAGGTGAACCCGCACGTCCTTTCACCACATCGGGATTGTCTTTAGGAATTCCAAATTTCGAATAGTCGGTTATCAACGCATGTTCTATCACACCGGTGTACCAAATGTGCGAAACCCCTAGCTGCTTGATGGCTTCTAATGCGGCATCATCAATATCGTTAAACTTTCCGACACCATTTTCTTCTATTGTGCCGTAGGTCTTGTTTACCATGGTTTTGTTTCCGAATAGACGGGGCAATAACTGATAGATAATCATTTTACCTTCAGGTTTATCGGATACAGGCATAGGTGGAATTTTTTCTTTCGTAGTAGAACATGAAATGGCAAGGGTAGCTAGAAACAAAAGGGCAACGTGAACTTTCTTCATAGGGCTTAATATAGAAAATCAAAATGTAGTTAATTAACTTTTAAGAGGTTTCAAGTTAAAAAAATGAAACCGAAATCAATACGAATCGATTAAATCGATTGCGAGATAAGTATGGAGAGGTGTATGAACCCTTATCCCTTGCGCCTTGACCTGATAAGGTATAAAATGAGAACAGCATTACATATCATAAGACCGAGGAATTCGCGTGATTCTTCAATATAGAGGTGTTCCATTTTGGCGAGATTATCAAATAGCTGTTCCTTATGGTCTTGCGCCAACCAATCCTGAAGGCCGGGAAAATAATAAAGCGAATAGAGACCAAAAACGATCAATGCCGCAACCAGAAACTTCCGAAAGTAAAGTTCGAAAATAGCCATAATGGAGAAGACAGCCATTATACCATAAATCAAAATCCAGATAACAGGATCTGGGTCATTTACCTGAACAAAAGCAAAGACGAGGAACATTAATGCTAAAAGAAAATTTACAATTCGCATGCTATACATTTCCTTAAGTTAGGGTTAAAAAAAATAAAGTGTCGCTTTTTGGGCGACACTTTATTTTCAGATGTTTTTAAAAGATCATATTATCTTTTTCAGATTTTCAATACCGATTTTAGCACTATCGGTAGAAGGCATGGTAAAATATTCCTGTTCAATATAGAAATGTTTCATGCCGGAGAGTTGCGCTTTGGCAAAGATTGCTTTGAAGTCGATGGAGCCCGTGCCTACTTCGGTATTGCGTGAAGGATCAGCTTTATCCATGTCTTTCACATGCCATTGTTCAAATCTACCTGGGTATTTTTCAAAATACTTAATGGGATCATAACCGGCACGCACTACCCAATACAAATCCATCTCCATGCTGACCAGTTTAGGATCAAGTTCGGCAAGCATGGTGTCATATTGCAACACACCGTCTTCTTCTTTAAATTCAAAATCGTGATTGTGATATCCCATGCGGATGCCGTACTTCTTACAAACTTCACCCGCTTTGTTTATCTCCTCACAAACAGATTTTATTTTCGTTCTGTCTTCTTCTTCCAACCAGGCAACCACTACATACTTTTGGCCCATGGATTTTGCATCAGCAACAGCGCGCTCAAAATCACCACGGAGAATATCCATTCCATAGTGACCCGACACCACCCTCATACCAAGTCCCTTTACGGTTGCATGAAATTCCGGAATTGTGAGTCCGAATAATTTCCCATTCGCATAGCTGTATGTTTCAATTTCCTTATAACCATACGAAGCCAGTTTTGTCAATACACCTTTAGGATCTTTATCCATCACATCCTTCAGCGTGTAGAGTTGGATACCCACGGCGTTTTTTGATTTAGCTGCCTGGAGCATGGACGGTAACGTCATCAAACCAGCGCCTGCCGCAGCAGAGCGCTTAACAAATTCTCTTCTTTTCATTTCGTTTATTAAAGCTTCTGGTTGCTAGCATCTTGCTACTAGCTCTTTGTGATTATCTTAATGTTCTTTCTCACCATCAAGAGACAAAATGTAGCGCGACATTTTCTCAGCATCTGGCTGTGACAATGTAGGGTGTGGCACCATCATGATATCTCCCCAGTTACCGCTACCCCCTTTAATAATTTTTCCGGCAAGCATGGTAACATTGGCCGCAGTGAAATCATATTTCTTTGCCACCTCCGCATGCGCTGGACCTACAATTTTATTGGTAGGATGGTGGCATGTTTTGCAGTCACCATTTTCAACCAATAATTTTCCTTCTGCAATTACGTCATCGGCTGTCGGCTCTGCAGCTGTTGCCGGTTCAGCAATCTCATAATCATCATACGCATCTTCAGATTTGGCCTCTTCTTTTTTAGACCCACAAGAGGTAATGCAAAATGTAGCAAAACCCACAACCGCTAATGCCATTACTATTTTTTTCATAAAGTGTAAATTTTAAATATTAAGCTTTTACTAATTAACTAATTCCCAGTACTTTCTTATTCAGTTTCTGATTCTTTCCTGCAGAAGCAAAATCATCAAAGGCTTTTTCCGTAACGCGGATGATATGATCTTTAATGAAGGGCGCACCTTCTGCCGCCCCTTGTTCTGGATGCTTCATGCAACACTCCCATTCTAAAACTGCCCAGCCATCATATCCATATTGTGTTAATTTGGAAAAGATAGATTGAAAATCTACCTGCCCATCACCTAGTGAACGGAATCTTCCGGGTCGATCAATCCAATCTTGATAGCCACCATAAACACCACTTTTTCCTGAAGGATTCAACTCGGCATCCTTCACATGGAACATCTTGATAAATTCATGATAGAAATCAATGTATTGAAGGTAGTCCAAATGTTGAAGCACAAAATGGCTTGGATCATAAAGAATGTTTGCGCGTGGATGTTTGCCAGATGCTTCCCAAAAACGTTCGAAGGTAATGCCATCATGCAAGTCTTCACCCGGATGGATTTCATAACACAGATCGACATCTGCTTTATCGAACGCATTTAAGATCGGGAGCCATCGCTTCGCCAATTCTTTGAAGCCATCTTCTACCAAACCAGCAGGTCGTTGTGGCCATGGATAAACCGTGTGCCACATCAACGCGCCAGAGAACGTAGCGCATGCTTGAAGGCCAAGGTTCTTACTTGCCTTTGCGGCATATTTCAATTGCTCTACTGCCCACGCTGCACGTTCCTTGGATTTTCCTCTTACCGATTTGGGTGCGAAGCCATCAAAAAGCTCATCATAAGCGGGATGAACTGCAACCAGTTGCCCTTGTAGATGAGTTGATATTTCAGTGATTTCCAAACCACATGATCCTACAGTCTCTTTTAAATCTTCACAATACTCTTTGCTCTCCGCAGCTTTTTTCAAATCAATACAGCGTGGATCCCAGGCAGGAAGTTGTACACCTTTATAACCCATGGATGCCACCCACTCACAGATCGTTTTGAGATTATCAAATGGAGCCTCATCGCCCATGAATTGTGCGAGAAAAATGGCTGGTCCTTTAATGGTCTTCATAATATGATTTTAGTGATCCAAAAATATTATTTCATTGTCGTCCACTTGCGTGTGGAGTTTGAAGATTTTATGGCTGTGTTCACAAAGTTCATTCCGCGTACACCATCTTCAACATCGGGGAAATCAAACTTCTCATAGTTGATTTTTTTACCTGGCTTGAACGCCCTCACTGCATTGGTAAACGACATGTATATGTTCGCAAATGCTTCCAGATATCCTTCGGGATGTCCTGCCGGTGTGCGCACGTATTTTTTTGTATGATCAGAAAGATAAGGCCAGCCAGCACGTAAAATTTCTTTTGGTCTGTCAAGCCATTTCACCACCAGGGTATTGGGTTCTTCTTGTCTCCATTCCAGTCCACCTTTTTCACCGTATACGCGAATGTTAAGGTTATTCTCTTCACCCGCAGCTACCTGTGTTGCCAACAAGACGCCCGAAGCGCCATTATCAAAACGAAGCAGCATAGAGCTATCGTCATCAATGTGCCTTCCCTTCACCGTTGCATTTAACATCGCGCAAAGTTCGGTGATCTTCCCTCCTGTAATATATTCAGCAAGGTTGGCGGCATGTGTACCAATGTCACCAATGGCGCCACCTGCGCCGGATCGTTTCGGGTCGGTTCTCCATGATGCCTGTGCGTTGCCTGTTTTCTCCAACAAGGTTGACAACCAACCTTGTGGATACTCTACAAATACTTTTCTCACCTTTCCAATTTTTCCAGAAGCCACCATTTCGCGTGCTTCCTTCACCATGGGATAACCGGTGTATGTATGTGTAAGCCCTAAGATGAGGCCTGACTTATCAACTATTTTCTTTAATGATTTCGCTTCTTCGAGCGAGAAGGCAATAGGTTTTTCTACCAATACATGGAAACCATTTTCCAATGCCATTTTAGAAGGACCATAGTGTACATGATTAGGTGTAACTACCGATACAAAGTCGAGGCGCTGATCGGCTGGCATATCTTTTTCGCGCTCAAACATTTCCTCATAGGTCATGTAAACTCTTTTCGGATCAAGGAAAAGTTGTTTACCTGTTTCAACAGCTTCTTCAGGAATAATGCTAAAGGCACCGGCCACTAATTCGATTTGACCGTCAATACCTGCTGCCTTACGATGCACTGGACCGATGAAGGAATTGATACCTCCACCAATCATTCCCATGCGTAATTTTCTACCCATTTGGTTTAATGATTTAAGGTTGGTTGATTTGTTTTCGGGCTGAAAATAATGAATTATAATCGATTGCAAGAAGAAAACAATTTAAAAAGCTGCGAGCCTTGAGCTGTGAGCTACGAGAAACACACACCACACCTCTCGAAGCTAGAAGCTTTTAAAGCTTCGAGTCATGAGCCTCGGGCTACGAGGATTCGCACACCCCAAACACAAACCCACACCTCTCATAGCTCGCAGCTAGCTCGCAGCTCTTTTACCAATCGCCATTTTTCTTAGGCTCCACATACGTGAATTTATCTGTGAATGCTTTGTCTAACAATCCTAACATAGTCGGCTTGCACCATTCACGTGAGAGAACTGTACCACTGTTGGTGCAAGAATAGTTGGTCATGTTTTCCAGCTCAGGAATTTTTTTGTAGCCCATGTCACCTTTCATCTGTATGGACTTTACCGTGATGCGGTATTTTCCGTCTTTGGTTGCACCGGTAATTTTTCCGCTGAACTTTCCTGTTTGTATGATGGGCGGAGTTGCCACCTGTGTGAACTGGAATTTCTTATAATCTACAGTGAGGTCGCTCAGGTCTGCAGATACTTCCCCGTTATTGATTGAAACATTGGAAACATTAGGAACAATCAATAAAAATTGCGCGAGTTTATCAGACGTCATAGAGTCTGTTGGAAAAACTTTTTGGTAAATAATTTCAGTGTTCACAATTTTGAAATTGCCAAACTCGGTTGACTGTGCAATCAATGAGAAAGTAAGAATCAATAAAAAAATATAGATGAGATTTTTCATAAGATTAGGGGATA
>JBBRKB010000145.1:0-8943 GCA_038218385.1 Cytophagales bacterium
CAGCCGTTCGCCATTCCTTTTCAGGAACAGAACATGAACTGAATACTAATACAATCAAAACAACACCTATCAACAGCCTTCTCATAATTACTAAGTCGTTATTGTTCCACCGCAAAATTAACAAGATCAAATTAATATGATAAACATTAAGGTATATAATCTGGATTGCGGCAATCCCTTAACTTGAAAATGAATGATTTAGTGCAACAGAAGCATTTCATCTTCGCAAATAATACCATATCGTCACAAAAACCACATTGGCAACGATTGCGGAGGTATTGCATAAACACAAAAAACAGCGTAAACTTGAACCGTAATTAAAGTCATTTTTACTAATGTATAAAGACATGACGTTAATGCGATCCGAAAAGAAAATTATTAACCACGTATGAAATGGGCATTACTGTCACACCCAGCGGTGGGATAATATTTGCGAATTCCATGTTTCGATTGAAAATTATTAACACATGAAATATAATCAAGTTACCATTAAGGATCTGGCCCGCGAACTGGGCATCTCCCCTTCCACAGTGTCAAGAGCACTCAAGGATCATCCGGACATTAGCCCGCAAACCAAGAAGGCCGTAAACGAATTGGCAGAGAAACTCAATTATCAACCCAACATTGTTGCCTTAAGCTTGCGACAAAGCAAGACGAACACAATCGGTGTTATCATTCCGGAGATTGTCCACTTCTTTTTCTCAACCATTATTAGTGGTATCGAAGACGTTGCCTATAAAGCGGGATATAATGTTATCCTCACGCAATCAAACGAATCGTTGCAGCGTGAAATGTTGGACATGAAGACACTCTTCAATAGCCGTGTCGATGGTATGCTCATTTCACTTTCCCGGGAGACAACAAATTTTGATCATATAGAATCGATGTTTGCCAAAGGTGTTCCGATGGTATTCTTCGATCGTGTTTATCAAAATGATAACGCCAGCAAAATTATTGTTGATGACTTCAGTGGAGCAAAAGAAGCGACCCTGCACCTCATCGATCAGGGATGTAAAAAAATTGCTCACATAGAAGGATCACCTAACCTCGAGATAACCAAGCAACGCCTGGAAGGCTATCTGGAAGCCTTGAAAGAACGGAATATTCAAGTTGATAAAAGTCTGATCTTCTCCTGCCCTGATGCGAGCATCGAAGCTGGAAAAGAAGTCACAGAAAAAATATTAAACGGTGGCAATGTGCCCGATGCCATTTTCGCTACAAACGATCCTGTGGCCATGGGCGCCATGCAGGCCATTCGAAACAAAGGATTAAAAATTCCACAAGATGTAGCCGTGGTTGGTTTCAGCAACTGGTTATTTAGCTCTATGATGGATCCACCATTGTCTTCTGTTGATCAACCCGGATTTGAAATGGGCCAGGAAGCAACCAAGCTGCTCATCAGACAAATTGAAGTAAAATCCAAAAACGATACCGATCCAGAACCTGAAACTAAAATTCTGAAGACACGCCTTGTTGTTCGTGAATCATCGTTGAAAAAAAAGTGATTCGAAAATAAAATTTATTCGTAGCGAACATCTACATCGTTTTCGTGACATTTTCATGAAAACACACTGTTTTGAAAAGCTTAATTAGTAGTACATTCACAACTATTAATTAAGCTTTTTTTATGTCTACCAGCAAGAGTTTAGGTTTTCTTTCCAAATCAATAGAACATGAATCGGGTATTAGGGGAAACACCAATCACGGAAACTTTAAGGTTACTTTTTACACCGAGTCCATTGTAAAAATATCCATTAGCGAAAGCGAAAGCTTCGATGACTTTTCATACGCCACGGTTCTTCAACCTAAAAAAATACCATCTCTTATCATAACAGAA
Source organism: Cytophagales bacterium (assembly GCA_038218385.1). GTDB lineage: Bacteria > Bacteroidota > Bacteroidia > Cytophagales > Cyclobacteriaceae > JBBRKB01. The sequence goes on from JBBRKB010000145.1 coordinate 1,838, forward strand.
GCAGACGATCACATAACCTTACGTTCCGACAAGCTAATTGTGAAAGTCAGCAAGAGCCCTGTTCGGTTTACGTTCTTGACAATCAATCACCAACTCCTCAATGAAGACGAGACATTCGGCACCAGTTGGATCGGTGAACAAGTGACAACGTATAAGAAAATTCAGGAAGGTGAACGTTTTATTGGCCTGGGTGAAAAAACGGGTGGCCTTGATCGCAGGGGATCGGGTTATCAAAACTGGAACACCGATGCCTTTGCTTATGGCACTAGTCAGGATCCTTTGTATTGTAGCATTCCTTTTTACATGGGTATTCACCATAACCTTGTGTACGGAATGTTTTTAGATAATTCGCACAAGTCGTTTTTTAATTTCGGTGCATCCAACAACCGCTTTGCAAGTTTCTCTGCTGATGCCGGTGACATGAACTACTATTTTATTCAGGGAAACAATGTAGGGGAAGTCATTAAAAATTACACCGAACTGACCGGCCGTATGGAAATGCCTCCGCTGTGGAGTATTGGCTATCAGCAATGTCGCTACAGTTATTATCCTGATAAAGAAGTACTCAACGTAGCGCGGACTTTCCGTGAAAAAAATATCCCTGCAGACGTGATTGTACTCGACATACATTACATGCAGGATTACAAAATTTTTACCTGGAGTAAAAAGAATTTCCCAAACCCCAAAGCACTGATTGAAACACTCACCACATTAGGTTTTAAAGTCATTGTCATTTGTGATCCCGGCATTAAAGTAGAGACTGGTTATCAGGCGTACGATGATGGCGTACAGCAAAATATTTTTCTTAAATATCCAGACGGCTCTAACTACCAAGGACAAGTGTGGCCCGGTTGGTGCCATTTTCCAGACTTCACTAATCCAAAGGCGCGCGACTGGTGGACAGAACAATTTAAAACCTATACAAGCCTCGGCATTGAAGGGTTTTGGAATGACATGAATGAAATTGCCACGTGGGGCAACATGGTTCCTGAAAATATTGAATTTGATTTTGAAGGTGATAAAGCCAGCATGCGCAAGGGCCGCAACGTCTATGGGATGATGATGGCTAAAAGCTCGTATGAATCAGCCAAAAAATTATTAAAGGGAAAACGTCCCTTTAACTTAACACGATCAGGCTATGCCGGTGTGCAACGCTATAGCGCTGTATGGACAGGTGACAACGTATCGTATGATGAACACATGATCCTGGGCGCACGCATCATTAGTAGCATGGGGCTCTCCGGCGTTTCGTTTGCCGGGTACGACATTGGTGGTTTTGTGGGTGAAGCAGGCCCTAAACTTTTTGCACGATGGCTTTCCATCGGCACCTTCTCCCCTTTCTTCCGTGGCCATAGCATGATCAATAGTCGTGATGCGGAGCCGTGGGCATTTGGTGAAGAAGCAGAATTGATTGCACGCAACTACATTAGGTTCCGCTATCAAATGCTTCCCTACATCTATTCACTTTTCTTTGAATCCACACAAACAGGGTTGCCTGTTCAGCGATCGCTGGCAATTGATTATTCACACGAAGCCAAAATTTATGAAGGGCCCTATTTTAACCAATACTTGTTTGGCCCTGCGTTTCTAGTATGCCCGGTAGAAAGCAACAAAGACCTGATGAAAATTTATTTACCGGAAGGTGAATGGTATTATTTATACAATGGAAAAAAATATGCGGGAGATTCAGACATTATACTGGAATGTCCTATAAATAAATTACCTGTCTTTGTGAAAGGGGGATCCATCATACCTATGCAACCCGTGGTCTCCAATACATCGGAAATAAATGAGCAATTAATCGTGCATGTCTATTATGGAAGTTCAAAGAATACGTTTGAATATTATGAAGATGATGGACAAACCTTCAGCTATCAGGAAGGTCATTATCATAAGCGGGAGATAGAATTTATTCCCGACACAAAAACATTGGTGTTGAAAAAATCCTCGGGGAGCCATGCCTCCAAAATACAAAAACTAAAAATCATGTTTCATGGATTTCCTGAATTGAATCATCTAAAGATGAATATGAATCAACAAACACTTCACCATGAGATGAACCGTTTCTTTGAAGGCCTTGAAAAGTTTGATCCCTTTTATGATCCCGAGCCAGCACCTGAAGAACCTGTGCGCGCTATCGAAGTGGATTATACTTCCGATCAGATCCTTTTCAATTGGGATTAGGATTCCCTTCATTCAAAAATTTATTCACTGCTGCCCACACTGATTGGCTATTTCAATCCTTTTGCCCACATTAGAACCAACAAACGGTTGCATCGGCAATTGGCAAACTGTTTTAATAATCCTTTATGAATTCTTCTGGTAACACGGTTCCGAAACCAAAGTTGAGTTTTTGGCAGATATGGAATATGAGCTTTGGCTTTATGGGCATCCAACTCGGCTTTGCTTTACAGAATGGAAATGCCAGTGGCATTCTCCGAAACTATGGAGCGGAGATAGAACAGCTCTCCTGGTTTTGGTTGGCCGCACCTATTGTAGGGATGATTGTGCAGCCCATTGTTGGACATTACAGTGATCGCACTTGGACGAGGCTAGGCAGAAGAAGGCCCTTCTTTCTTGCTGGTGCTCTACTATCCGCCTGTGCATTGGTACTCATGCCCAATGCCTGGATACTAGGTGAGCTTGCACCGCTTGTCTTCATTGGTGCAGGTTTTCTTATGGTGATGGACGCCAGCTTCAATCTTGCCATGGAACCCTTTCGCGCTTTAGTTGCTGACAATTTATCGGATGAGCAAAGAACGCTGGGTTTCAGTGTCCAAACTTTTGTGATCGGTGTGGGAGCCGTTGTTGGATCTTGGCTGCCCTGGACATTATCCAGGTTAGGCGTTTCAAATGAAGCCCCGGAAGGAGCTGTTGCGTTAAATGTGCAATGGGCTTTTTATTTGGGAGCACTTTTTTTCATCGCCACGATTCTCTGGACAGTTTTCAAGACGAAAGAATATCCTCCGGACGAATATGAAAAATATCATGGCGCAAATAATGAAGCGTCAAAAGGACTAAGCTCTATCTTCACTGATTTTGTAAACATGCCCAAGTCGATGAAGCAACTGGGGTTGGTACAATTTTGTTCCTGGTTCGCCTTGTTTGGCATGTGGGTGTTTACCACCGATGCCATTGCAACTCATATATTCAATTTACCAATTTCTGATCGAAGTTCAAGGACCTATCGGGAGGCGCAAGAGTGGACTGGAATAATCTTCGGTGTATACAACTTCGTCTCCGCTTTATACGCCGTTTCGTTATCATACATCGTGAAAAAAATTGGACGTAAACCAACCTATGCCATCTCATTATTGATAGGTGGAATCGGGCTACTTTCAATTTACTTTGCACCCAACAAAGAATTCCTAATTCTTTCAATGGCTTGCGTTGGCATTGCCTGGGCAAGTATACTCGCCATGCCGTATGTTATTCTTGCCAGCTCAATTCCGAGTGGTAAAATGGGTGTGTACATGGGGCTGTTTAATTTGTTTATTACCGTTCCACAAATCATCAATGGTTTAATCGGTGGACCATTGGTAAAACATGTATACCATAACCAACCTATTTATGCCATCGTACTTTCCGGCATCTTCCTGATTTTGGCTGCGATAAGCGTATTTTTTGTCTATGATTCAGTTGAACGTAAGGTTATTGCCTAATATGACATTCATTTTTCCCCTGCAATAATTAACTTGAGCCCGGTTTCATAAAACCTTATCCTAACTTTCTACCGTATGAGATTCAGACTTCTTCTTCTTTACATCGCGTTGATTTATTTGGGTGCCTGTAGTTCGGGCAAAAAAGCCTACGAGAAAGGCGACTATTACGCATCGGTTATGAAATCCGTTCAGCGCCTTCGTCAAAATCCAGATCATTCCAAATCATCCGAGACGTTAAAAAATGCATATCCCCTGGCCGTGGAGTATTACGAGACCGAAGCCAAGAATGCCATCGCATCGAATGCCACATTCAAATGGAAAAATGCAATAGACGCATACGGTGCTATCAACACCATGTATGAGGAAATAAGGCAATGCCCAGGTTGTATGAAGATAGTTCGCAATCCAAAAGAATACTATGCTGACATAGCACCCTTAAAAGAAAAAGCAGCGGAAGAAAGCTACAAGGCAGGCATTGAATATTTAATGAAGGGCACACGTGCTGATGCCAAGCGTGCCTACTTCTTGTTTGCCGATGCCGAGCGATATGTTTCCGGGTTTAAAGATGTGGTGGAGTATTTGGATAAATCAAAATTTGAAGCAACCGTAAAAGTTATTTTGGAGCAAATTCCTGTTCCCAATCGCTACAACCTAAGCGGGGGATTTTTTCAGGATAAGGTAGAAGAATTTGTTCATAGAAATTATCCCGACAATAGTTTTGTGAAATTCTATACCCCCGAAGAGGCTAATTCTATAAATCTTGCCAAAGCGGATCAAATTATGCGCGTGCAATTTGACGATTTCACCGTGGGAAACATTAAGATGTCAGAAAAAGAAGAGACGGTGACTAAAGACAGTGTAAAGGTTGGTGAAGCTAAAGTAGATGGCAAGGTTATCCCCGTTTACAATACTGTAAAGGCTAAGCTCACAACGTATAGAAAAGAGGTTCTCTCCGCAGGGCTATTAAGCATGGTAATTCTTGATGCGCAAACAAAAGGCGTTCTTAAACATCAGAAATTTACCGGCCAATACGTGTGGGTAAGCAATTGGGCAAGGTATAATGGTGACGATCGTGCGCTAACAGAAAAACAACTTCAGCTTTGTCAATCAAAAGAAACACAGCCTCCAGTTCCTCAGGATTTATTTCTTGAATTTACACGGCCTCTTTATGATCAACTCATTCCCACGATCCGCTCATTTTACCAAAACTACTGAGTACAAAAATCCCAACAAACTCCTTAGCTCACATGTCCTATGTTGGGTATGCGACATACACTGCATTTCCTAAAAACCTTTTACCAAAGGAATGGGTTAATGTATGCATGTGCGCACGCTATCCCTTTTGATTAAAAACTTTAAAGATCTAAAAGATGGCTGCATTTGCTCCTTGCATTTATGTTATGCGAGGTTTCCCGTGAACAACTAAATCAATCAACAATTTTATGAATGAGAATCAATCACAACCAGACAACTCGGCACTCGCCACCTTTGGATCTGGGTGCTTCTGGTGTACAGAGGCCATCTTTCAAAATGTAGTTGGAGTTACAAAAGTGGCGTCTGGTTATTCTGGCGGGGAGGTAAAGAACCCAACCTATAAAGAAATATGCACCGGCCAAACCGGACACGCTGAAGTCATTCAACTCACGTATGAGCCAGCCATTGTTTCATTTGAAGAACTTTTGGAAATGTTTTGGGCATCACATGATCCTACAACGCTTAACCGACAAGGCAACGATGTGGGTACACAGTATCGGTCGGTTATTTTTTATCACAATGAAAAGCAAAAAGAATTGTCTGAAGCCTACATGAAAAAACTAAACGACTCAGGTGCTTACGACAAACCTGTGGTGACAGAGATAACAGCGATAGAGCATTTCTTTGTGGCCGAGAATTATCACCAGAATTATTTTAACCTTAATGGCAACGCACCCTACTGCTCTTATATTGTGCAACCTAAGGTTGAAAAGTTTAAAAAAGTTTTTGGCGACAAGCTGAAGAAATAAAATAAAAAAAATGAAACCTATTAACCTGAGCACCGTTTTCTAAACACAAGAGTAGAGTAATTCTTCTCATAGGTTTAGGTTTAGGTAAACAAAAAAGCTCCGAGACGCGGAGCTTTTTTGCTATATAACCATTTGTAAATTTTGTTTCCTGCTCAAGTATCAAATCTTTGATGCCAATTATAAGAATAGCCAGAATATAATTGAATGTTTCTGACTTAGTCAATTTATTAACCTCTCCTTACCCTCTCCAGAGAGGGATATCAAGGAACTCAAGTCAGCAACATTGGAAATATTTTACCATTACTTCTCCAGGTAAGCAATCTCCATTATCTTGATCACTTCACCTGAGCGATTCTTGATCGTTGAAAAATTAGAATAGACATTGACCACATCGCCCTTCTTCGTTAGCCTTCTAAACACCCCCTTCTTGGCATGTCCGAGACTGAGGTCTTTCCAAAACTGACGAAACTCTTCGGTGGATTTATCTTCCTTAGTTACGAAAATCCGTTGATGTTCTCCCATCACCTCGTCCTGTGAATAGCCCATCATCTCAAGATAGTTGGTATTGATTTTGGCAATGCGTCCATCAGGGTCATATTCTGACACTGCCAGTGAGGTGTGGATCGACTGCATCGTGCTCTCGGTTTCCCCCTGACTTCTCTGCATTTCCTCCTGGGTTGCCTGAAGTTCTTCCATGTTCTGGCGCATCTCTTCTTCTTGTGCACGCATCTGTTCCGTCATCTCTTGTGATTCTTCAAGGAGGCGATGTGTACGGGCATTTACCTTTACGGAAGAAATAGTGGATGCAATACTTTCGGCTATTTTCTGAACGAATTCTATTTCATAATCCATGAATGAACTAAAGCTGGCAATTTCAATGACACCAAAAATTTCATCATTCACCTTCAAGGGCACTATCAATACACTGGAAGGATTTGAATCACCAAGCCCTGATGTAATGCGAACATAGTTTTGTGGAACTTCTGTGAGGAATATAGTATCACCTTCTTGCCATGATTGTCCTGCCAAGCCCTCTCCTTTGTGAATTTTTTGATTGATGAATTTTTTCTTTTCCCATGCATAGCACGCCTTCATGGACATGGTAGCCTCCTCCCCAACATCTATATCATCCATAATATAGAGGGCACCTTGGTTGGCTTTTAAATATTTGACAACACTGCCTACTATTTCCTCAGCCAGTTTTGTGAGATCAGTGTTGTTGGTACGCAAAATCTCTCCAAACTTGGCCATACCTTCGGTGGCCCAATTTCTTTTCTTATCATCTTCTGCTACCTTGGCCAGGTTTTCACGCAGATCCAGCAAGGCATTGCTCAATACATCATGCTCACTTAATGGTTTAAAATCAGAAGTATAGTTTCCATTTCCAATATTCTCAGCAAACAAGGTGGTGGCCTTCAATCCGCTCACCAGATTATCCATG
>JBBRKB010000146.1:0-8809 GCA_038218385.1 Cytophagales bacterium
TGTCAGCCTCAAATAAAAGATAGGTTAGCAATTCTTTGTTTTCCTTTTTGAACCTGGCCAGCCGAAGACATAGCTTTACTGCCTGCGATGAATCCAGTGTATCTAATTCTTTTTTTATCTCGTGCACCGTGGCGGCCTTCATTTTTATGTGCTGTGTTTTTATTTGCTCGGTCTAATGTAATGTTACTTTAGCAGACCCTTCTCCTCTAAAGTGACTCTAACTTCTTATGATTATCCCAAAATCTATCTTCATTTCCTGGTCTGCCTTCAAAATAATAAACAACATGCCGATCAAATTTAACAGATTTCTTGGATATGATAGGCACTCTGAAATTACATAGGGTCGATAACCGATCCGGTTATCAATGTATTGAATGCGTTACCATATGGTTGTTGAAATTCATACCTTCACCTTACATGAACGATAAACGTTAAGAAAGTATGAGCACTGAAACACAAAACAAAGAAGAGGGTTATTCATTTACGCAGAAGGTGCTGATAGCGGCAGCAATAGTGAGTGCCTTTACCATTTTTATCTTGCTGGTTCACGCTACCTTTAATGTATTCCTTCTAGTGTTGGCCGGAGCCATCGTTGCGCTTTTTTTTCGCGGGCTAAGCTCGTTGATCCAGCGGCTCACGAATTGGAAACCTACCGTCTGCCTTCTCATCTCTGTGTTAGGTGTTGTGGCCATAGTCTCTGGACTTGTATGGGTAATTGGAGATACCGTGCAATCACAAGTAAGTGAATTATCGGAATCATTTCCTGCAACGCTACAAAATGCAAAAGAAAAAATCGACCAAACTACTGTCGGTCATAAAGTGATAGAGAACCTTTCCTCAAAAGGTGCACAAGACAAAGCCAAGGCCGTTGCGGGCACAGTGTTCACATCAACGTTCGGTGTCTTGGGAGATGTGTATGTGGTTCTATTCTTAGCCATGTTCTTCACCGTCTCACCCATGCAATACAAAAAAGGAATATTGCAGCTTACGCCTCCAGCAAAGCGGCAGAAGGCCGATGAGGTGTTAAACAAACTGGAAGGCAATTTAAAAAAATGGCTAAAAGGCAAATTGTTTGCTATGTTGGTCGTCTTTATTTTAACAGCGATTGGTTTAGTCATCATCGGTGTGCCCACGTGGATCGCGCTGGCGTTGATCGCTGGTGCGCTGAGCTTTATTCCGAACTTTGGTCCTATCATAGCGATGGTACTAGCTGTATTAGTAGCCTGGATGCAGAGCCCACAAACAGCTGCAATGGTAGCAGGTCTATATGTTTTAATTCAATTAGTAGAGAGTAATTTCATTACGCCATTCGTTCAAAAAAAATTGGTCAAGATCCCTCCTGCACTCATCATAGTAGCGCAGCTTTTGATGGCAACGCTCACAGGTGGCTGGGGAATAATATTGGCAACACCGATCATGATTATTGCTATCATCTTGATACAAGAGCTATATGTGAAAAAGTTAAACGATGAGGAAAGTGTTTAAAGGATTGAGATTTAGCGAAAGCTTACGGCTCAATGCCATACTTCTATTGGGTTCAGGATTATTCTTTTTTGTATTAGCGTTTCCTGTTTTTCGAAGGACTTCAAAAAATCGATGATTCTTTAAAATATTTAAGTTATTTAAATTTTCTTTCCTGATGCGGCCGCAGTATAGATCGCATCCAGTATGCGCATATCCTTTAAGCCTTCAACACCCGCTATGTGATCAGGTAATTTTTTATTGGCCAACAGTATTTTAGCAATCTCATCACATTGCACGGCCTGTTGATTGATTTCCGGAAAGTTCATTTCGCCATGTATTGTTTTTCCTTTGAATGGGCCATAGCTTATGGCAGGACTTAGTTCAAAGAAACCACCATCGGCACCCGCATAGACACGGTCAATACCAACATTGTAGCTACTGGTAGATGTACTGACGGCACCGCTTGGAAATACCATTTGCCAGGTAATAGATTCTTCCACTTCTGAAAACAGTTCTTTGTTGGTGACCGGTCCAAATTGTGCCGTAACAGTTAGTGGCTCTTCACCCAAAATGTATCGACTGCACTGCACACAGTAGACACCAAGGTTCATGAGTGGCCCGCCACCAGACAATTCTTTTTTTAATCGCCACTCCCCAGCAGTTGAGCCGCGATATCCTAATGACGCTTCCACTAAGCGTACTTGCCCAAAAACTTTTTCCTGACCCAGCCGCTTCATTTCCATGTTATAGGGTTCATAGTGCAACCTATACCCTACCGCCAATTGAACATTGGCTTTACTGCAAACCTTAATCATCTCCTGACAATCTTCGGCATTGAGCGCCATTGGTTTTTCAACAATCACGTGTTTACCGGCTTTAGCTGCACGAATGGTAAACTCTTTATGCATGGAATTTGGCAACACTACATATACTAAGTCTATGTCTTTGTTCTTTCCAATCTCATCGAAGTTCTGATAGTTATAACTATTCGCTTCGGGTATGCCATACTTTTTTTTCCAGACTTCTGCCTTTGCAGGTGTACCGGTAATGATACCTGCAACGTTACAATATTCGGAGACAGCTATCCCTTCTGCCAGATAGCCAGCATATCGACCCAGCCCACACAAGGCAATGTTTAATTTCTTTCCGGTATAACGGGAAGCTGGGAAATGATTTATAAAAGATGGCAATGACACAAGTGAGGCCACACCGCCAGCACCCATTGACAATTTCTGTAAAAAGATCCTTCTTGATGCCCTTTCCCTTTTCAACAAAGATTAAAGATTAATGTTGTCGTATTGGTAGACCATATCTAGATATCATTACATCAGATTGAATTTTTTTATTGGTGTAATAAAATGAATGCGTTTAGCTCACTCCATTTTCCATTTTAATGGTTTCACTCATGAAACTTCTTGCAACCACTCACACATCCCATCAGAGTATGTTAACGACAACCGATGCATTGCTCTGGTGCAAGCAATGTAGAGCATGCCTTTATCAACTTCTGTTTTATAATTTCGCTCTGATACAAAAGGTAGAAGCACCTCATCAAACTCTAATCCTTTAGACAAGTGAACGGTGGTAATGATGATGCCCTCCTTAAAAGAGGTGCTATCAGCAGTGAGTAAATGGACATGCAATGATGTAAGTTCATCAAAAGCATATTCAGCTTGCTCCTGTGTTTTACAAAGAATACCCATCGATTGATGCGAAGTGTTTCTAAAATCCAGCATTCGCTTTTTTATTTCTTCAAGTTCCGCTGCATTGTCTTCAAAGCCTTTGACTGTAGGTACTTCGCCATGTCGCTCCATAGCAATAAGATCGGGGTTGTGTGAAATCCGCTGGGCAAATGCTGTGATCTCCCACGTGGAGCGGTAGCTACGGTTTAGCTTCACAATATCGGCTTGCGGGAAAATCTCTTCGATGCTCTCTGAAGAAGAACCACTGTATGGATTTACGGTTTGGCGCACATCACCTAATATGGTTTTCTTGCAATTAAATATTCTTGAAAGCACTGCATATTGCACAGGTGTATAGTCCTGCATTTCATCTACCAATAAATGCTTAACATGATCATACGCCTGAATACCTTCGAGACGAATCTTACAGTAAATCAAGGGGAACACGTCTGCATATTCAGGCCTATTATCATGTCCCATGGTAAACAACTCCTCCTTCCCTATCCACTTGTAAAAGTCTTTATAAATATCAAATACATTATTGACTTTAAACATACGTGGAATAGCTTCCCAAACTCTTGACTTTTCATGGCCAGTTAATTTACGCCCCGCACCATTTCGAACAAACTGCAAAACTTCGCTCACCACTTCTGGCAATCGTTTCAATATCGGCATGCGCTGCCAGGCTTTAAATTTTTCCATAATAAATGGAAAGGGAACCACTACACCAGCAACACGCAATTCTCGTGACTCGAAATAATTATTTTCAACATGAATAAAAAACTGGTTGAGCTTACTTAAGAATTCAAAGGTGGACTTGAACTGTACACGTTCAATAAATTTTGCATCATGTTTTTCTAATAAAAAAGCTACCTGTTCGAAGAAGGTTTGAAATTTGAATTTATGTTCCAACAGCTCACTGGCGAGATCATCCATTCCCATCTCGGGTATTATTTCTTCTCCCAGTTCGGGCAATACATTCGAGATGTAATCGGCAAATACTTTGTTGGGAGAAATGATAAGAATATCACTGGCTGAAATGGTGTCTCTAAAACGATACAATAAAAAGGCAATACGATGAAGGGCAATAGAGGTTTTGCCTGAACCGGCCACACCTTGAATAATCATTACAGGCGCTGATTCATTTCGGATAACGGCATTCTGATCGCGTTGTATGGTGGCGACAATATTTTTCATTTTGTCGTCCGATGATTTGCTTAGCTCCTTCTGCAAAATATCATCATGAATGTTCACGCCGTTTTCAATCATGAACTCCATTTTCCCTTCGCGAATCTTGTACTGGCGTTTTAATAAAATCTTCCCGCTTAACTTTCCGGAAGGTGTCAGGTACCAGGCTTCACCCAATTCAAAATCATAGAACATGGATGAAATCGGGGCACGCCAATCATAAATAAGATTAGCGCGTTCGGTTTCATCAAAAAATGTATATATGCCAATGTAGATGACGTTGCGTATATTTCCTCTCATGGGTAAAAAATCAATTCGCCCAAAGTAAGGTGACTCGCCAAGTTTCATTAATTTTCTTTTCCTCGCTACAGCAGATTCACCTGTAAAGGCAATTCGGTTAATCGACTGATCGGCGGCAACCATGTCGGCATCATCCATTCCCGCTTGATTTTCATAAATATATTCTTTGTTCTGCCGGAGTTCATTGGAATATTCTTTCACATTATCATCTATCCTTCTCAGGGCCAACAATAACTTTTCTTTTATCTCCTCCAGATACTCGCGCTCTTCTTGTTCTGCCGTGTGGATCATGTCTCTTTAAAATTTATTTAACGTGTCAAAAGGATTTGCTTTATGCTACCTTTCAAAAACGCAAGCTAAAAAGTATCAATTCGATTTACGTTCTGTTTGGGTTTGATAAATTGAAGCCAGTAAGGCATACAACTTTGGGTGTTTGGTGTGAAAGCTATCTGCATTCGAAAAAAAATATTCACTCACCACCGCCAGAAATTCCGCATTGTTAGTAAGCGCATATGGGTTTATGTCTGATTCGCCCTTTCTGATTCGGTGCATTTCGTTTTTTATTTCATGCAGCCAAGAGCCAACATATCGATGTTTTAGTAATAATTCGGGAACACCATCAATGGCCCCATCTTCTTTATCGAGTAGGTGCACAAATTCGTGAATGCCAACATTCCCTTTATGTTGAGCGCCATCAAAACCCTTTATCAAATCGGGCTTTGATAAAATTACGGTGCCATTCATAAACCGATTACCAACCATTCCCGAAATAAATTCTTTGTGCCCTTTGAAACGTGTGGTTTGAAATTGCTCATCAAAACTATTTGGATAAATCAATACCGTCCTGACATTTGGGTAGTTGTATTCAGGGAAAGCAAACGTAGGTATTATAGCACTTGATGCAACCATGAGTCGGATTGAATCATCTATGTCCGTATCAATGCCTTCAATGTTTTTGTCAGCAAGAAATAATTGGATTCGTTTTTCAAACAACTTCCTGTCTTCGGCATCCAATTCATTGTAATACAAGACATACGTATGAAGGTGTTTTTTCCATTGTTTGGGAAACGGAACTTGGAGCTTTGCTTCCGTTGCGTTTTTCTTCCCTCTTTGATAAACCCAAACAAAAAGTATCAAAACTGCAACCCCTACAATAATGTACACACCGGTTAGCTCCATCCCGCAAATCTATTAATTAATTTTTCTTCAAAAGAGTCTAAAACACGCATTCCTGTTTTTGCACTTGCCTGTTTCTTTTATTGGCTCGTTCTTTGTTTAAATACGAATAACATTAATAAAACAACGATTATGAAAAAGCTTGGATTAAAAAGGATAGCCTCCATGTTCTTCATATTAGGAACGGTGGCAGCGAGTGGGCAGGGAATTCAATCGGAAGTGCCAGGTGATAATTTCAGTCTTGAAGGTGCACTTGAACTTTTTAAAAAGTCTGAATCCCCGCAAGAATTTGAAAAGCTTCTCAATTCAGAGAATTCAAAAGTGAATAACCTTGACCTCAACGGTGATGGGTATACAGATTATATAAGGGTGATTGATCGCAATGAAGGCAACGTGCATGCTTTTATTCTTCAGGCTATGGTATCTGAGAGAGAAAGTCAGGATGTGGCCGTTATTGAGCTTGAGAAATTAGCAAATGGTAAGGCAGTGCTTCAAATCACAGGCGATGAAGATATCTACGGTGTGGAAACTATTATAGAGCCTACACGGGAAGTAAGAGTGTACGGTGGAACCAATACATCCAGAACAGTTGTCAATGTTTGGGCATGGCCTTCCGTTCAATACATTTATAGTCCGTATTATTCTTCCTTATGGATTTCTCCTTGGAGATGGAGTTTGCACCCCGTATGGTACAGCCCTTGGAGACCCGTGTCATATGCTGTATACCATCCCTATTGGTCAGGTTATTATTCCTACTATACTCCATATCACACGCATAGGGTAGTGTATGCGAGAAATATGTACCGTCCGTATAGAACGACTTCCGTAGTTTATTATAACAGACATCAACCGCAGATCACGAACTATCGATCTAATCACAGAGAAAATAATTATAGCAGAAACGGTTATGATAGAAATGATGGACGAAACCGTAATGATTATAATCGATCTAATGATAGAAACGACAACAATACCTATAATCCTAACAGAAGTGGAAATAGAAGTGGAAGACAAAGCACTAACTTTAGTGATGAGACTACACGGACATCAGCACCAGTAACTAGGGATAGAGATAGAAGTCAGTATCAACCTCGAGATAACAATGCTGGCAATTCAACATCAAGGCGTTATACACCTTCTGATAATACTGATAATAGAAGGTCGTCATCAGATTTTCAGAGGACACCCAGAACTACCGAGCGAACAGTTACGAGAACACCTACAACAACCGAGCGAACTGTAACGAGGGAACAACCTGCGGAATCCAGAACACGGTCAAGCAATAGTTCAAACAGTACAGGATTTTCGCGAGAGAGAACTCCTCAACCATCATCTTCTCCACGGATGCAAACCACACGCACCCCTCAAGCAGAAAGAGGAAGTTCAACAGGAACTTCGAATCCACAACGGCAGCGGACCCCCAGTAGAGGGCGCTAGGGGAAATAAATAAAGTATTAAAAGAAAGAGGAAGGCGTAGGTCTTCCTCTTTCTTTTATAAAAACGGCGTGATTGTGATTGTAGCGAATGGCCAGTAATAATGTCGGAATCAGACTGGCGATGAATGTGTACGTTATTTCTGAACGCTTTATCTTTGAAGTCGGCAATGGTATTTCCATCATAACGATGCACCCCATCTAAAGCGCCAAACCAAATACTTCCATCATTGGCTTCTAATATTCCAAAATACATTTTTTATCCTCACTTTATTTTATCAACAAGAATGTTTGGACTGGACTTTACTTGTCAATCCTTTTTAAATCCAAATCTTGAAAGTCAAAACTAAAATCAATATTTGGCGAAATGCCTTTCATTTTAATTGATTGTGCCTTGCCATTTTCATCCAATGAAAAAATTGCCAAGGCATCGGCATTCATAGCTTGATATTCCCATCTTATAGCAAAGGTATTGGCGTTATAAAAAACCATCGAACCATTTAATTTTGGAGAACGATAAGATTTAAACCATAATTTTTTATCCTTTTCAAACACTTCAATTTTTCCAAACCAGTTGTCTTCATATATTCCAATAAAGTCTTCGTTTTTTACTTTTACTTTTTTTGCAGATTCAACTTTTTCCCAAACTTTTTTTGTTACATCATCACTCCTATTTTTTTGGAATCGCCCCCATCCTGCTATTTTATCCGTCCAACCAAAATCATCCAAGCCTAAATAACTGTCAGCAATAGTATTGCTAACAGCCGAAAAAAAACCGCCTCCCTCATCTGAGTTGGTTAAAATAACGATCCCCAAATTCAAATCTGGATACAGGGTTACCTCAGATACCATTCCAGGTAAACCGCCAGTGTGTGATACTTTTAAATTTCCTTTCACATCTGTTAAGAACCAACCCAAACCATAGCCGTTAAAATGAGAATTGTATCTTGGGAAGCGATTGGTCTCTTCAACTGTGTGTAGTCGCCACATTTCGTTGTGGTTCTTCAAAGAAAATAGTGATTGTTTTGAATCAGTTCCATACAACCCTTTATTTAATCGAACAATCATCCATTTTGACATATCCGCCACATTCGAGAATATTCCGCCGGCAGCACTACCCATTCCTATTTCCTGAGCATCGATTGTTTTTATGGATCCGGATACTGCTGAGTGCGGGGTGGCCAAGTTGCTTTTGTCTTTCATCAAGCTACCAACAAATGTATGTTTCATTTGTAAAGGTTCAACGATTCTTTTTTGGACAAATGCATCATAACTCATACCGCTGGCTCTGGCAATCACTTCTCCTGCCACGATATAAAGTAAATTGTCATAATCATATTTGGTTCGAAAAGCAGAAACAGGTTTAAAATGTTGAAAGCTGGTCAAAACATCTTTCATAGTAAAGTTGGAACCATCGGGAAAAAACATCAAATCCCCAACACCTAATCCGAGTCCGCTGCGATGCGTTAATAGATCCTGTATGTTAAAGTTTTCCGTTACATAATCATTATACATTTTGAATTCCGGCAAGTGGCTTTTTACTTTATCGGTCCATTTCAATTTGCC